>CAMPIG010000383.1 GCA_946886255.1 uncultured Cellvibrio sp.
TCCCATGCAAGTGCAAACCGGTATCTATCGCCATTACAAAGGTAAGGAGTATCAGGTTTTTCAGATCGCCACCCACAGCGAGACCTCGGAACAGTTTGTCGTCTATCGCTGCCTTTACGGAGATTATTCCTGGTGGGTGCGTCCCCTGAGCATGTTCACGGAAACCGTCACGATTGCTGGTGAAACACTGCCACGCTTTCAGTTAATCAAAGCACTGGAAAGTGAATTGGAATTACCGGTGCGGAATAAACATGACTGATCTTGTCAGCGAGCAGGTAAAACAGGATGAATTCTGGATGCGCTATGCCATAGACCTTGCCGCTAAAGGTGAGATGGCAGGCGAGGTGCCTGTGGGTGCGGTCATCGTGAAAGATAATCAGATCATCGGAGAAGGTTGGAACCAACCTATCAGCACTCACGATCCAACCGCGCATGCCGAAATTGTTGCGATCCGGATGGCAGCAGAGGCGTTCAATAATTATCGCCTGCCGGGTTGTACGCTTTACGTCACGCTTGAGCCCTGTACCATGTGTGTAGGTGCATTGGTTCATGCGCGTATTGAACGGTTAGTCTATGGCACGACAGAGCCCAAAGCGGGTGCGATTCAAAGTCAATCCAGGCTGCTGGACAGTGCCTGGTTTAACCATCGGGTGAATTATCAGGGCGCAGTGCTGGCTGGCGAGTGCCAGCATCAGCTGAGTTATTTTTTTCAGCAGCGCCGCCAGCAACTGAAAACATTACGGCAACAACATAAAATAGGCGTTGATGATGAAGATATTTCATCAGAGGAATAAGCTTGCAGGGAGAGATAATGAGACAGATGGCGTTTGGTTCGTAGTTTTTTACGAAATTAATTGAGACCAGGATTAACGCCAGCAACGAAAGCGGTACTGTGTACCACGCTTTCGTTGCTGCTACTCACATCAGATAGCCTTCGCTTGCTCAACGGCGTTGCCGATATAGTTCGCGGGTGTCAGTTCGCGGATCGCTTGTTTTGCTTCTTCCGGAATATTCAGTGTTTCCACAAAGTTTGCCAACACCTCGCGGGTAATCGCCTGGCCGCGCGTCAGCGCTTTTAATTTCTCGTAGGGCTCTTCGACATTGTAACGACGCATAATGGTTTGAATCGGTTCGGCGAGGACTTCCCAACTGTTGTTCAAATCTTCCGCGAGACGTGCGCGATTGATTTCCAATTTGCCGATCCCTTTTAATGTCGAGCCATAAGCAATCATGCCATAGCCAAAACCGACACCCATGTTGCGTAATACGGTGGAGTCGGTAAGGTCGCGCTGCCAGCGGGAAATTGGTAATTTCTGCGCGAGGTGAGTGAAAATCGCGTTGGCGATACCGAGATTACCTTCCGAGTTTTCGAAATCAATCGGATTCACTTTGTGGGGCATGGTAGAAGAACCGACTTCACCGGCAACGGTTTTTTGTTTGAAGTAACCGAGTGAAATGTAACCCCAGATGTCGCGATCAAAATCGATCAGAATCGTGTTGAAACGCACAATGCCGTCGAACAGTTCGGCGATGTAGTCGTGGGGTTCAATTTGGGTGGTGTAGGGGTTCCAGGTTAGTCCGAGGCTTTCCACAAATAGTTTTGCGTTGGTTTGCCAATCCACGTCCGGATAAGCAGACAAATGTGCGTTGTAATTACCTACCGCACCGTTGATCTTGCCGAGCAATTCCACGTTTTCAATCTGGGCTAACTGGCGACGCAGGCGCGCGGCGACGTTTGCCATTTCTTTTCCGACCGTCGTGGGGGATGCCGTTTGGCCATGGGTGCGGGAGAGCATAGGGTCAGCCGCATAGTCGTGAGCGAGTTTAACGATTGCATCAACAATCGCTTGTGCATCCTTAACAAAAACCTCGCGGCCGGCTTTTAACATCAAGGCATGGGACAAGTTGTTGATGTCTTCACTGGTGCAGGCAAAATGCACAAACTCCAGCACGGCTTCCAACTCTTTATTACCGGCAAACTGCTTCTTCAGAAAATACTCCACCGCCTTGACGTCATGATTAGTGGTGCGCTCGATGTCCTTGATGCTCTGGGCCTGCAGTTCATCGAAGTTAGCGACGATGGCATCCAGTTGCGCGTTGGTAGCATCGCTGAATGTTGGCACTTCGGGAATACCAGCGTGGCGGCTCAACTGTTGCAGCCAACGCACTTCCACCTCAACCCGGCAGCGGATCAGTCCAAACTCACTGAAGATACCGCGCAATGCGACAGTTTTACTGCCGTAGCGGCCATCAACGGGGGACACGGCGTTAAGCGGGGAGAGGGTGGCAAATGCGGTTTCCATGGGCGGAGGTCTCTTTCTGCGATCAGGTTAAAAGGCCGCCATGATACCCAAAAACCGGGTTTTTTTCAGAGGTTTGTATCTCTAGTGCAGTGGAATTGAGCGCAGGAGCTTATCTGCCGCTTCGGCAATTTTCTTGCGATGTAGCAGCAGTTGCCAGCGGTTCCCACCCAACTGCCGCCAGAGGGTTGCGGCGCGAATACCGGCCAAAAGCAGGGCGCGCACCTGGTGGGCAACACGTTGTTGTTGCAGGTAATTGTAGTCACCGGTGACCTGAATACGGAAGCGGAAGGTGCTGATGGTTTCGGTATAGAGCCCGCCGATATTAGCGATGACATTATCGTGGGTGGTGGAAAAATGCTCCGCTTGCTGGGCCGCTTGTTTCAAGCGGCTGCCAACAACGCCGAGCATATCTTTACGTCCGCTGAGTTTTTTCTGCAAATGTAATATACCCAGGCTGTAGCGCAAGGCATCGGCGTGCGCATGCTGTTTTTGTTGGCCGATGCTCGCGTGCTGTAGCACATCGCGCAGGATCGTCAGCCCGAAATGCAGGTTGGCAATATTGCCCCCGTAAACCGCAAGCGTATCAGTCGGATTAAGCTCAAACAGACTTTCAATACTGCTTTTATAGCTGTCGGTAGGGACATAACCCGTCTTTGCCAACTGCTCGACGAGTCCCGTCGCCTGAAACAAACCGGCGAGGGCAATACTGAGGTCATTCCAATTTTTACTCACGAGGATGGTTTCCGCCTTTTACCACTAAACGTTATCGGTAGCTTCAATAACTGCACCGCCCAGGCATACATCACCCAGATATAAAACGGCAGATTGTCCCGGTGTAATTGCGCGTTGCGCTTCATCGAACACCACCGTCAGCTTGCCGTCTTGCTCTACCGTTACCAGGCAATCCTGATCTGCCTGGCGGTAGCGTACTTTTGCGGTACAGCGAAAATTATGTGAGGGCGGTGCGCCATTAATCCAATGGGCTTGCTGCGCGATCAGTCGGTTATTGAATAACAGGGGATGATCTGTGCCTTGGGCAACCAGCAGGACATTACGTACCAGATCTTTGCCCACCACAAACCAGGGCGCTTCACTGGCTCCTTTAACGCCGCCGATGCCCAACCCTTGCCGCTGGCCGATGGTGTGATACATCAAGCCGCTGTGCTCGCCAATTACCACGCCTTCCGGTGTTTCAATGGCGCCCGGCTGGGCGGGCAGGTATTGTTGCAGAAAATCCTTGAACCGGCGTTCGCCGATAAAGCAGATGCCAGTACTGTCTTTTTTATCGTGCGTGACTAACCCGTATTGCTCGGCAAGGCGGCGAACCTCCGGCTTCTCCAGCTCGCCCACTGGAAACAGTGACCGGGAAAACTCGGCTTCGCCCACGGCGTGCAGGAAATAGCTCTGATCTTTGTTCGGGTCCAGTCCTTTCAATAAATAGGTGTGCCCATCGCGGTCCGCGCGGCGGGTATAGTGCCCGGTCGCAATCAGCTCGCCGCCGAGCATCTGGGCGTACTCCAGGAATACTTTGAATTTGATCTCGCGGTTGCACAGGATGTCAGGGTTAGGCGTGCGTCCGGCTTTATATTCCGCCAGGAAATGCTCAAACACATTGTCCCAATATTCGGCGGCGAAATTTGCGGTGTGCAGCGTAATTCCCAACTTGTCACATACTCGCTGTGCATCGGCCAGGTCGGCTTTGGCGGTGCAGTATTCGGTACCGTCGTCTTCATCCCAATTCTTCATAAATAGCCCCTCCACCCGATAACCCTGCTGCTGGAGCAGCAACGCCGAGACTGAAGAGTCCACACCGCCGGACATGCCGACAATGACCAAGGGATGGGGAGACGAGGTTGAAATAGACATAGCTCACTACAGAAGGGAATTTAACGGTCGCGTATTTTACCCATCCAGTGGGCTGGTGGCACGGATTAATTGGCTTGACTATTCAATCACGCCCCAATCACATCCATCGGAAAGCGGCGCCCTGCACGATATTCATCAATGATTTGCAATGTCATGGGGCTGCGTAGTTGGGCACGACGCTCCAGAATTTCCTCATAGGTCAGCCACACCGCTTCGATAATACCGGTATCCAATGCGCGTTCAGTATCCCGGGTAAGCGCCTCTGCAATGAAGGTGGTACGTAAATAAGTGACGCCATTACTCGGTGCTTCGTAAAGGTTGACGCCCACCACACCGGTCAATGTCACATGCCAGGCCGTTTCCTCAAGAGTTTCCCGAATAGCCGCTTCCTGCAAGGTTTCATTAGGGTCGAGGTGGCCAGCGGGCTGGTTGTACACCTGTTTGCCGTCGGCTTCTTCGTATACCAGCAGGAATCGGCCATCGCGCTCGACGATGGTGGCAACAGTGACATGAGGGGCCCAATTCATGTGTTT
>CAMPIG010000384.1 GCA_946886255.1 uncultured Cellvibrio sp.
ACACCGAAGACTGTGAAACTATCACCGAAAGCGCAGGATTTAAATACGCTATTGGCGGAATGGCCCCAGTAAGTGCGGGTTATACACGGCTTTCCATAGCTGAGGGTAAACGTGTTGCGGATAGCCTAACTCAAAGTTTACTTTCTCAAGGTGAACCTACTACATCTGCACTTCAAGGCTCGGTTGCCTTGGATATACACATCAAGGGGCATTCAGATGTGGATATGCTCATCTTATGTCGGGACACGGTGCGTATAGAAGTTCCTAGAGTCAATCCAAGCCAGTATGGGCCATCTCAGGATTCAAGGGATACCGTAGATATTGTTAAAGATATTCGAAGTAAATCGGAGAAAATATTACCTGTTAATTTTTGGGCCGCTGATGTGGACTGCAATGGTAGCAAGTCTATAACTATATCTGGTGGTAGCCTACAACGAAAAGTCGATATCGTTCCGGCGATTTGGTATTACTCTCGAGCTTATCAGTCAAGCCTTAATGACTACGAGAGAGGTGTAAGTGTTTACGATAAAAATATGCATCAGCTAATCGTTAATTATCCGTTTCGACATATAAAGTTAATTAATGATAAAAATGCATTGTACGGCGGGAACCTCAAATCTGCGGTCCGGCTGATGAAAAACATGATCGCAGATATGTCAGATGATAAAAAAAAGGTGGCAAAAAACCTTTCTAGTTTTGATTTAGCAGCAATTGCGTATCATATCGACAAAGATCTTTCTACTCCCCCTTATTTAAAGCTTGGCTTAGTTGAGAAAATTAGGGGCTATCTTTCTATATTAATTATTCTGAATGATTATAGAAATAGCCTTTTTGTGCCGGATGGAACTAGAAAAATTTTCGATAATGTCAATAAATTTGACGCATTAAAAATCCTATCTGATGATTTTGAAGATTTAGCTAATTCTATCTTCAAAGAGCTAAGGCCTTATGGGTCTAATTATGAAGCATCAGCTCTTCTTGATCGGAAAGTCATGATTTAGTTTTCTTAAACCAATTATTTTTCTGGGTTTGAGTAAGGGCTGATCCAGCCAAGCTTTTCGCTGATTTGCTTGCGTTGCCATTACTAAGTGTCTTTGATGCTGCCTGCGTTACAGTTATGCTAACGTTACGAGCTTTTGACGAACTTAATGCAGATCCTGCCGCTGACTTCTCGCTTTTACTGGTAGACTTGTCCTGCAATACCCAAGACGCCACTTTACCGTGCTGTGTTTTACTGCTCTTCATTCTTTACCTCCAATTTGTTACTGACTTTCGTTGCTATCGATGTTGCAAAATTATCATTCAAAGCTATTACAGCAACTAAAGTAAGCATCAATGAAAATAAAATAGCACTTGCTAAACCTGCAAAAAAACTCACTTTAAATTGCGGGCCAAACTTTTTAATGTCTTTGATTTCACTAATTATTTTTCCTTGTAAAACCTCTTCCCTTATTCCGGCTTCTAATGCATCAAGGGTTTGCTGTGAATAATCTTGTAATCTCGCTTCCGCGGTATCTCTTGCTCTCAGTAATACGCCTTCAGGTTGTTGCGCATACCAAGCCTTTACTTCATCGTCCGTGGGTACCTGTTGATTATGTACCTGTTGATGCTTATACCATTCGATTCTTTGCTCTTCGATAACAGCAAAAGCCACCAATCCCAATAGCCAATTTTGATCTGACTTTTCAACCAACTCGTCATATATTTCTTCTGGCCCAGAAAATCTTTTCATGTTTTGTGCTCCATTTTCCTTTGACCCTGTTTCTCTTTCTTTATTCCTGCCTCCACTTTCGGGCAACCTTGCTTGCTAATATCAAGCCTTCCTTTGTGTTCCTAATTCTTTCTGAGCGGCTTTTGTCATTGGGCTGACCTGTCCTATTTCCGGCTTTTCAATTCCATATGCCAACCAAAGCATATATTCCGGCCATGCTTTACCTGTTGCTTCGATTTCTTCGCTTTTAATTTTCCCTCGCGCGTTCATTAAATTGTGCCACCTGGAATAAGTGATTCCGGTTTTTTGTGCGAGATCCTCTCTGCTGAGATTTTCCAATTCACACAATTGTTTAATTCTTAATACCGCTTCTTCCATATCAAAACCATATAACAAATAGCATGATATTTATTGCATGTATTTTATTACATGCTATATTTTACATGACAGGTGGTCTTTCATAGTTATACCTAACTACAGATCAGCCTTCAGTTTAATAAATAAAGTGGAACAAAGCGAACATGCCAACGGATTTTGAACAACTCCCCGTCCCTGAAAGCGATTACCCGCCCTTGATGCCATGGCGCAAGTTCGCCGACTCCATCGGCATGGCCGAGGAGCACGGCGTAGTACGGGGCTGGCTGGAACGCGGTTACCTCCCTGCCGTCACCATCGGCAAGCGCACCATGGTCAATCTGGTGCTGCTGCGCAAGCAACTGCTGGAAAAGGAAGACTAGCCATGATGCAGCGCGATTTCTTCGGCAAGCACCTTGAACTGGTCGTGAAAGCCTCTCGCGCTGTCCGCTCGTCCTGCCGTCGCATCCGCGCTGACTGTCCCTTCCAGCTTGATCTGTTCATCAAGCGCATTCCCGTTGGCAAAAACGCCTTATCCCGATTGAAGTCCGGCACCACCTTACGTGTGGCCACCACCGGTTTACGTGTTGCCTACAAGTTCATCAAAAACGGCCTGTTCGTTTTCGCATTCGATGATCAATTCTTTTCTGTTTCGGCTAGTGAAGCCGCTCTACTGGAGTTCTGAAAATGAATGATTTTTACAACCTCAAAAAACGCGAACTGAGCTTACAGATTGAAATGCTGATTTCCTTCTGCCTGCAAACCAGTTTTTCCATCGGTTCATCCTGCGTCGCCAGCACTGCAATCTATTTCGACTCCCGCGCGGGCTTTATCAGCATCGACGTATACCCACACGGTGCCAATCACGAACTGTTTGATGGCCGCATCGCCTTCAACGTCACTTGCGATGAAGATTCCAAAGAAAAGCTGTGCATCCTCTACGCCTATTTGATTGATGTACTGAACAACGGCTATTCGAAATTCAACGGCTTTGCGCCTGTGAAAAAGGCGTCGTGATCATGATCGCCTTTTCATTTTTTCGCACGTCATCCGGTTGCTATATCGGCCTGACATCACGCTATCGCGCTGTTGTTGCTCGTGATTCATCAGGCGGTCGTGTTCGCGTTCGCATCACTGACCGTACGTGTTCGCCCGCTAATCGTGGGCTGGTTTTTTCGGATAGCGCAATTTCGATTCAGTCCGGCAAGCGCAAAGCCAATGACTGGATATCTGCGGCGATGGAACGTTCTGGCACTGCTGTTGGAGTGTAGGGCTGTCAAGAAAAATTGCGGGGGTTCCCTTTAGGGTTCCGTCATTTTTCTTGACAGACCGGAACGACCCCCACGCTCCCGGTAGGGATGCAGGGAAGTCTTTTCTCCCTGCATCCCTGCCCAGCGGCGAGCGAAAACGCTTTTGCTTTAAGGATAAAGGTTCACTCGGCTTGCCGAGGCTATGTTGCTTTACCGCTCTTGCGAAAGGGATCGTTACCCGACTGGGCTGAGACCGTGATTCAGTTGCTCGCAATAGAGCCCGGCCCGAAGGGCTCGCCCAAACCGTTTTAGATTTTACGTTTAACACGCTCGACCAACCATTAACCAAAGGTAACTACCATGCAATTTGAATATCCCACCACCGTACTCGGTGCAACAAGAATGCTCGTAGAAGGCCGCCCATACGCATTTGTATTTGTCGGCGAAACTCCCGAACCAGACCGCGCCAAAGACTGCCACGGATTCAGCATCCGCAAAATTCCCGCCGACCCGGCCGTGTTTGACATGCTCAACGACGTTCGCTACGGCGAACCCACCCGCAAAAATCTCATGATGATTTTAAAACAGGCTGCCGGTGGCAAAAGCCAGCCGCATGTGATCGGTGTTGTGCCGGATTCACCACAACGCAAACAAGCCAACCAGCCTGACAAGGCGTAACGCTTCAACGCTTGCCCGCTCCAGAATCTCCCCGCCACAGGATGGAGCAGGCAAGCACCTAAGGTGAACCATGTTTCTACGTTGCGACGGCACCATAACCATTGACCAAAGCCAATTGGCCAGCTGCACCACAGCCTGGGCAGAAAACGCGGATGACTTAACCGCACTGTTGAATCAGTTGGCTTCGGTGAATGAGTTTGACCCGGTAAAGATCGGCATTTTCGTTTCGATCTGGATGGCAGCACTGATTACCGGTTTTGGAACCGGACTCGTCGTGCGCAACATGCGCCGACTGTAAACGAATTCTGTGGCGGAATACTTTCACTTTCAAAAAGGTAACTTCTTATGAACGCAATGAAACAACGCGGTATCGCTCTGAAAAACGCTGCATTGACTCGCAGCCGTAAAGTCATGGTTGGCACTGTAGCCGCACTGGGTACTGTTGCAGCCAACATGTCCCACGCGGTCGATGATGCAGCCATCACAGCGGCTTATACCAGCGCAAACACCAGCGTAGACCTGACCACTACCGGCATGATCCAGCTGGTGGCGATTGTGGTTGGTATTGGCTTGATTGTCGGCCTGTTGAAGAAACTCTAATGGCAGGCCTGCTGTTCGCTGCCGTCACGTGTTTTGTTTTCTGTGTCGGCTTACTCATCGGCTCTCAGTATTAAGCCGTTCTGGCGCTCTCCGGGGCGCCAATTTTTTT
>CAMPIG010000385.1 GCA_946886255.1 uncultured Cellvibrio sp.
ATACTAAGGATGTTTAAAATAGGAGCTTCAAGATGCCAAAGCTGTCCGTTATGTTCTTTTTAAGCGTTTTTTTATATACGTTTTCTTCAACAGCTAGTGCCATTTTGATCACGGTTGAGCCGGATGACTATGCTGCTGGGACAAACCTTACAAATGTTTCGCCATACGTCACATTAGAAGCTGTTACACCCGCTTTTCCTGGAAGTAATATTGGCGCGATATACGCTGATGAGAATGGTGCTTTAGGTGATCCGGATTACGTCGCGCCTACAGGTGATTTAACCTTTGGCAACCATGGCTTTTTTGTCTACGGAGAAGAGCCTGATCTGGGCGGCTTCAGCATGACATTTCATCAGGCTGTCTCGAATGTAAGCCTCCTGGCTAACAACGAATATCCACCAGGGTTGCTCGCCATCTGGGCCGCGTTTGATTACGAAGGGAATATTATCGGCGAGGGAGCATCTGGAGATGGTGCTTCGTTGGGCGAGACGTTTGAAGTCAATATCGATTTGGACAATGTATGGCGGGTTGTTGTAGGTGGTGATGCAAGTACAGCGGCAATAAATTTTGATCACCTTACGTTTGAAGTTGACGATCTGGTTTCTGTGCCTGGCCCTGCACCCGTAACGCTTTTATTGACCGCTCTTACCGCGTTTTTATTGCGACGGAAGATCGCTTGAATGTCATTTTTTCTGCTGCCGTTTGATAAACAAAATTGTGGCAGCTGGAATATGGATAACACCAAAAGAACTGAGAAATACCAGTAGTTCCCACAAACCCTGCAGTTGATAGCGTTGGCTGTTCACCCAGCCAAAAGCGACACCTACGATAATTAACAGAAGGTGCACAAACCACCGGTTCCTGCTGCTGTTGGTGTGGTAGGGGATTCGATAGTGAGTATAGGCTGCGGCGGCCAGGGTGATGCAGGTTAGTAAAAACAGTGCAACAAGTTGCATAAGAAGCGCCTCTGTTCAGGGTGCCTCATATGTGGATGTCAGACAGGCCGAAATGTTCTATCTGACATCTTGTAATTTGATCAATTAAAACCAAATATTTATCAGCTTGCTCATGGCAGGCGCCGTTCATATTCCGCTTCCAGATGCGTATGGTTGCGCCAGAAGCCCGGCGGTACTTCCTCATTCAGGTTTGCAATTAGAATATCCAGATGCGCATGCCAGCCCGCCGCTACGCTGAGTGTTTCACCGCGTGAATTCAGTCGACGGTGTGTCACGGTCAGCGCGACTTCTTCCCCTTTGGATGAAAGCTCAAAACACACTTCTGATTCTTCGCTTGAACCTTTATTCCAGATGTAACTTAACAGGTGCGGTGGTTTACAGGCGGTAATCTCCCCCAGCAGCAATTGTTCATTTTGGCAGTGCGAATATTTAGGCGGTGGTAAGTCATCGTCTTCGGTCAAATCACCGTTATTAAAACGGTGCTCAACCCGGCCACCGGTTTTCAGGTCCATAGTGCCTGCGGCCAACCAGGTGCTGCGTTTGTCTGAGTCGGTGAGGTATTCCCATACTCGCTCAATGGGGCCGGGTAAAACACGTTCGATACGCAAGGTATCGGAAGCAATAAGAGCGCCGTAACTGTTCATGATGAACCTCCGTGGGAAGTCGATTAGGGACTGTGAGTGGTGCGTTTTTTCCTGTTCGCTTTGTCTTCGGCTTTCAATACCGCCTCCAAAGCATCCAGTTGTTGATGCCAGAACATTTCGTAATGGCGAATCCATTCCATGCCGCCGTGCATAGGGCGTGCATCCAATTGGCAAATATGCGTGCGCCCTTCAATGCGCCGTTGTACGAGGCCGGCACGTTCCAGCACCTTGATATGCTTCGACGCAGCGGCGAGTGACATGGCGAAGGGTTCGGCCAGCTCGCTCACCGTACGCGGTTGCGCCGCCAGGTTTTGCAACATGGCGCGCCGTGTTTGATCTGCGAGTGCGTGAAATACCGCATCCAGTTGTGCTTGAGTATTGTTAACCATATGGTTTAGTTTCCTCTCGTAAAGAATAATTGTCAACCTTTTGGTTTAATATTTATTTGTGGCTTTCTGCGATGGCGTAACAGGAAGCACCGAAATGATTAACGTCCTTTATCTGGCCAATTCCAGGTGGGTTCATCGAGCATGCCCTGACCAACCACGCGGGTACGCCCCAAATGTTTTTCCAGTGCAATGGAATTACACGCCGGCGCGCTTTCTAATGCTGCAATCAAACGACTGGCGTGCGACACGACCCACACCTGGGTGTGTTCGGCGGCGCGGATAATCAGGCGGGCGAGGGCGAGTAATAGATCCGGATGTAAACTGGTTTCCGGTTCGTTTAACACCATCAAGGCGGGTGGGCGAGGCGTGAGTAACGCGGCGACCCATAATAAATAACGTAAGGTTCCGTCGGATAGTTCAGCGGCGGACAAGGGGCGAAGTAAACCTTCCTGCTGCAACTCCACCGCAAAACGATTGCCGGCCTGCATCACAATTTGTAAGCGCGCGCCGGGAAAGGCGTCATCAATAGCCTCGTTAAGGGCTTTGCCATCACCGATTTCTTTAATGGTTTGCAATGCAGCAGCCAGATCCTGACCGTCGTGATGCAGCACCGGCGTGCGCGTACCGATTTGCGGTTGCCGCGCCGGCGCATCGGCATCGGTGCGAAAGTGGTCGTAAAAACGCCAGTTGCGAATTTCTTCGCGTAACGCGATGACTTCAGGGGTTTTTACCGGATCAGCCACCTGGGTGAATAAACTGTCAAAGGTGTTGGTATGTTGTGCGATAACATCCCAGCTGCGATTTTCACGAATCTTGATCACACCGCCATCACGTTCCACCAATGAACTGGCCGGACGATATTGTCCACCGACCCAGATGCTTTCCCGTTTTATTTCCGGATCAAAAGCAAACGCAGAGCTGGAGGGGATGGGTAAGCCTAATGCAATGGCATAGCTGAAATTATCGCTGGAAAATCCCAGACGCAGGCGTTGAACATCCTGTCTCGGTCCACCCTGGACAGGCACTTCACCCTGGCTCATCCGGCGGGTAATTTTTTCGGGGCCGGCCCAGAAGGTTGAATCTAGGCCGCCTTCTTTAGCCAGTGCGCGCACCACGCCACCTTGGGCTGTTTCTGCCAATAAACGCAAGGCGCGATACAAATTGGATTTGCCACTGGCATTGGCACCGGTGACGACGTTGAGATTTCCGAGCGGAATAATTAATTCATTGAGCGAACGATAATTCGCAACAGCCAGTGTGGTTATCATAATCCGTGATCTGTTCAGCCATTCGTGAGCTGCTTACGATGCGTGAACCCTGCCTTTACTGTCAAGCCTGCTAGTTGGAGATCCACACAAACTGATAGGGCGCCAACGTGAGTTGCCCGCCGAGGTTGTCATAGTGTTCGCCGCTGATTAAATCAGCCCAGCGATCTGTGCCGATCAAATTAATATCAGCAAGGTTGATCACCTGTTGCTCGTCGGTAATGTTGTACAAGCAGAATACGCTCTGCCGGCGATTGATACTTTGTCGCCAGAACGCAAACACTTTGGTGCCCAAATGCATGGTGAACTGCGTCGTGTTGGGATGAAACGCGGTTTGCCGTCGACGAATGGCCAATATCTTCAGCAGCTCATCAAAGATGTAACGATGGTGTTGTTGATGATGTGTCAGTGCTTGCTCCAACTCATCGTATTGCCAGATGTGCCGATTAATGGAACGTGCGCGACCGGTGTGCTCCAGACGCTGATAATCATTTTCGGTACCGAACAAACTGTGAATATAAATAGCCGGAATGCCTTCCAGGGCAAACATAATCGCGTGCGCACAAATAAAACGCTGACGTTGCCAACCGTCCTCGGGGTTTTGCATGGTGCCTTTCAGCGCGCTGTATAACGCAATGTTCAATTCGTAAGGATTATCCTTGCCATCCTGCGCGCGGCGGTAGGTCACTTTGCCACCGAAAGCATTCAGAGTATCGACCATACGTTGCCGCTCTTCATCACTGACCAAACCGTCCAGCGGGCGCAGGCCAATACCATCGTGCGAGGCGATAAAATTTAAATAGGTAGTGCCTGCTTGTGCCGGCGGCATACTCATCAGCCAGGTTTTCAAATGTCGGCAATCGCCGCTGACCAATGTGTACAACAACAAAGGCGGCAGCGAAAAGTTATAAATCAGGTGGGCTTCGTTGGCGTTGCCGAAATAGGTGAGGTTTTCACGGTTAGGCACATTGGTTTCTGTGATGATCACGGCATCAGGACTGTGGTGTTCAACCAAGGTGCGCAGTAACTTGATAATTTCGTGGGTCTGCTGCAGGTGAATGCAAGGTGTACCGATTTCCTTCCATAAAAAGGCTACAGCATCAAGGCGAAAAAGTTTTACACCCCATTGCAGATAGTGGCGAATGATATTAATAAACTCTTTCAATACTGCAGGGTTCTTGAAATTGAGATCCACCTGGTCCGCACTAAAGGTACACCAGATGTGGCGTGGCCCGGCAAGGGTTTCGTATTCATATAACAGCGGTGTATTGCGGGGCCGAACCACTGCCGACAAATCGATACGGGGATCGGCCTCGACAAAATAATCCTGACCTGGAGCAACCCGCTTCTTGAAATTCTCAAACCAGCGCCCGCGACTGGATACATGATTGATCACCAGATCCGCCATGAGTTTGTAATCCGTCG
>CAMPIG010000386.1 GCA_946886255.1 uncultured Cellvibrio sp.
TCCTGCGCAAACCGGACGCTGATGCCTATGCAGCAGAGCATCAGGGTTCCGTGATGGATATGGACAAAGCCCTGGATTCCATTGCCAGCGAATTAGTGACATCGCTTTAGCCACACAGGCAGGGATGCCACCCCGTGTTCTTCTAATAACGTTAGCTTGCAGGATGGTGATCGATTATGACTATGACGTGTGAGAAAGTGGTTATCAGTGAAGAAACAATTACACCCGATGACATTAATGAAAAGACCAGGCCACATGAAAAGATTACAGTAGGAAACACGCAGCATCAATTTTTGAAAGCAGATGAAAAGCAACCGCAAGACGAAAAATCTATTGCGAATAACCGTGCAGTTCAGAATCCATCAACAGTAAAACTGCCAGTGGCATTAACGGATAAATTGTCATCCTTATTGCCAAAGCTCAAGCTGGAGATGATAGTTATCGGCCTCGCTTCAATCGTCGGCGGGATATTTATCTGGCATTTAGCGACCCTCTACGATTTCAATTACTTTATTAACTTTGAAAATATTCCCGCACCATTGGAAGTGGGCTCTGCGTTTCTCACTCATGCCGCCGATACTGAATTTCATACACATATTGTCGTCAGCTTACGTCGTATCACCATTGCCTACTCCCTGGCCGTGGTATTGGGAATTGTGGTTGGCTTGTTGGTTGGACGATCGCGGCTTGCACGAGCGGCCGTCCTGCCCTATATCGAAATTATCCGCCCTATACCCGCCGTTGCCTGGATTCCCCTGGCGATCCTGATGTGGCCCACCGAAGAGTCTTCCATTATCTACATTACGTTTCTGGGCGCTTTATTTCCCATCATCCTCAATACGGTTCACGGCGTTGAACAAACACCGGAAGTGCTTGTGCGCGCTGCCTTATCGCTGGGTGCAACGCGCTTGAAAGTCTTCTGGCATGTAGTGCTGCCAGCGGCATTGCCCAGCATCGGTGCCGGTCTCGCAATCGGTATGGGTGTCAGTTGGTTTTCATTATTAGCAGGCGAAATTATTTCTGGCCAATACGGTATCGGCTATTTCACCTGGAATGCGTATTCACTAATTAATTATCCCGACATCATCGTAGGCATGTTGATCATTGGCGGTTTGGGTTCGCTGTCGACGTATCTGGTACGTGTTGTTATGGCACCGGCGTTGCGCTGGAAAAAATCTACTCGCTAGCGAGCACAATTTATGTGGCTCAGATTAAAACATATTGCACAGATTGTTCACCAACATCTGCTGATGTGGTGCTTGGTCACTTGCGGTATTACCGCCTCGTATTACATCGGTCTGTTGATCGCTGTCATCTTAAAATTTGGCGAGTTACCGAATTACGTTAATTACTACCACTGGTTTGACAATGTGCGGCGGATCATGGTGTCAACGCCGTCAGTGGAAGATCAGCTCGCCATCATCAAAGATGAATGGCTTATTGAAATTGGCTACATGAATTATGACTTTGGGATTGGCCTTGCCGAGTGGAGTTTATTTATTGTGCCCATCACCTTATTGAAGATTGTCTTGCTGTCCGCATTCATGACCATTTACTGGTTGCTGTTACGCGAACGGCGTAAAACCTGTGCAGCTTCCACATGGCACTCCAGCAATATCGCTGGTGGTGTGGGCTCAAGCTGTGTGGCGCTAACGTCTATCACACTCTCATGGGTGGTGTGTTGCTCCACCCCCACCTGGGTCGTTGGTCTTGCGATGATGGGGCTGGGCGTTTCCACAGCCTTGTGGCTTGAACCTATCGGCGCCTCGGTAAGTTTTTTTGGTTTTGTCTTGTTGATCGGCGCCATCGTGACACTGGTCGGTGATGAAAAGCCAGGCATTGCAGCCAGACCAATGCGCTTACAACGCGCATGAATCCATCAGGAGTGATAATGAACAGTAAAGCCATGATCGCAGAACCGTTAACACCACGCGCCAATCGCCGCTCGATGGATAAAGGCCACATTAAAATTAAGGATGTCACTATCGCGTTTGGCACAGGTGCATCCACCAATATCGCGGTGGAAAAAACCAGCCTGGATATTTCACCGGGCCAATTTGTGTGCATCCTCGGGCCATCCGGTTGTGGCAAGTCCACTTTATTAAATTCCGTTGCCGGTTATGTCAAACCCACCACCGGGCAAGTATTGGTAGACGGTGGACTGGTGACCAAGCCCGGCCCGGATCGCGGCATGGTATTCCAGCAGTACTCGTTGTTTCCGTGGAAAACCGTACGACAAAATATTGCCTTTGGACCAAAGATTGCGGGCCACAGCGCGCGTGAATGTGACTCCATCGCCAACACATTCTTAGCCATGATCGGGCTGAGCAAGATTGCGGATAAATTACCCGGCGAACTCTCCGGCGGCATGCAACAACGTGTAGGGATTGCCCGCGCTTTGGCGAATTATCCCAGCGTTTTATTGATGGATGAACCCTTCGGTGCGCTGGATGCGCAAACGCGTTTGATCATGCAGGAAAGCCTACTGAATATCTGGTCGGAATTTGGCATTACCGTATTGTTTGTTACTCACGATGTAGACGAAGCGATATTTTTAGCGGATCGCATCCTGGTCATGAGTGCAAGTCCTGGCTCAATCATCGCTGACTTGCTGGTAAAACTGGAGCGGCCCCGCACGCCGGAATTGGCAACCACAGAAAAATTTATCCAGCTTAAAAAGCAATGCCTGGCATTCATTCGCAGTGAAAGCTTAAAAGCCTTCGAAAAGGTTGGAGAACATTAATGCGTATTTCACGATGGTTTTCAGCGTTGGTCATTGCGATTGTACTCAGCAATAGTCCACAGGTTTTCGCCAGCACTAACCAATATAAAACCCTTGATAAACCCAAGCCGTTAACCGCGTTTTTATTAAAGGATCAGGCCGGTAATGATTTTGGGTTGGCACAACTCCAGGGCCACTGGTCGTTGATTTTTATCGGTTTTACGACCTGCCCCGATATATGTCCGCTGACATTGATGCAACTGGAAGCCGTTCGCGCCGACCTGGGTTTGCGTTTTACACCGGAACACATCCCCAACATTATTTTTCTCGCCGTTGATCCCAAGCGCGACCAAGCTATATTGGGAAAATACCTGGCGCACTTTCATCCAGACAATATCGGTGTTACCGGCGAGAGTAAGCAAATCGATATCTTTGTAAGAGGTATTGATGCGTTTTATCGCTTCGACCAAAAACCTGGCAGCGATCATTACGATGTTATGCACACCACCGCCATCGCCGTTGTAGATCCCGAGGCACAACTTGTCGCCAGGATAAGTCCGCCCTTTGAGGTTAATCCCATTGCGGAATATTTAACGCACATGATTCGCCAGGCTAAACGCCATGAATAAATGTCGCCCCTGGTTTTTTTTAGTCATTCACCTCATGAGCGGTTTGACCTGCGCCGTGAACGTCGCCGCCGAACAAGGTGGCTTTACCGAACATTTTATTATCAGGGATGCACGCCAACCGGAAATATCCTTACAGCTGGATAGGCAACCGGACACGCAAAAGAATCATGATTAAAGGATATCGAACTCTGGGTATCACAGCGGTGTTGCTGATGCCGACTATGCCAATATTGGCAGACATGATTGATACCAGTGGCATGGCAGCGTGGGAAACCTGCGCACTGTGCCATAGCGCTGACGGGATTAGTCCGATGAGTAAATTCCCCAAACTGGCGGGGCAGAAGCAGGCCTATATCAAACAACAAGTGTTGGATTTTCGGCTCGGCAAACGCGACAACGATGGTGGACAAATGCAAACCATCACTGCCGATGTGGATTTGGCATCGCTCGACAACATTGCCAACTACTTTGCATCACTCCCGCCACCAACAGGAGCAACCTGGGAACGAACCGATGCACAACAAGCACAAGCTTACGCGTTCGGAAAAGAGTTATTTGAAAAAGGGCGCGAGGGTTTACCGGCCTGTGCCAGTTGCCATGCCGACAAACGTCATGTCGCCCCCTGGATCAATGCCCAACATCGGGACTATTTGAAAAAACAGCTCAAGGATTTTAAACAGCACGAGCGAAAAAATGATGCAGAACAGCAGATGCAAAATATCGCTAACGCATTGCAGGAAAACGAAGTGGAAGCCGTGGCTTTTTATCTGTCGACCACGCCATTAATGCGTGATTAAGGTGCAAAACCCAACAAATATTTGCGTTGTTTTTGTGCGTACGCACCGCGATAGGACGGTACAGAAAAATGTTGTTTTTACCGGGTTTTCTCGCTGTTTTTTCACTTGTTATGACAAGTAATGATAGGTACTATCGGTGCTAGATAGCCGTTAAAAAATGTGTATCCAAGCAACCAGACTGATTAGCGGAAGAATTACATGCTGCCACACAATATGTCTCACCAACCGCTGTACTTACAAATCAAAGAAGCGCTGAAAAAGCAGATTCTTGCAGGAGAATATGCCCCCTATCAGCGAATGCCTTCCGAGAGTGAATTGATGAACAGTTTCGGCGTAAGTCGAATTACGGTTCGCCAGGCATTGCGGGATTTACACAGCGAAGGATTAATCTTTACCTCGCAAGGTAAAGGCACATTCGCCAGCAAGCCAAAAGCCATGCAAGACGTTCAACACCTCGAGGGTTTTGATGAAGCAATGAAACCCAAGGGTTACGAAACCTCTGCCCGGCTTATCAGTATTCGCGAAA
>CAMPIG010000387.1 GCA_946886255.1 uncultured Cellvibrio sp.
ACCGTGGATTACGGCTGGCTATGGTGGATTGCCAAACCTCTGTTCTGGTTATTGAAATTTATCCACAGCTTCGTGGGTAACTGGGGTCTGGCGATTATCGGTTTAACGATCCTGGTGAAAGCCGCTTTCTTCAAATTGAGTGCTACCAGTTATCGATCCATGGCCAAGATGCGCAAGCTGGCGCCAAAGATGCAGGACCTGAAAGAGCGGTGTGGCGATGATCGCCAGAAGATGTCGCAGGAAATGATGAAGCTTTATAAGGAAGAAAAAGTGAACCCGCTCGGCGGGTGCCTGCCGATCCTGGTGCAAATGCCGGTGTTCCTGGCCTTGTACTGGACCTTGATGGAGAGCGTCGAGTTACGTCATTCACCTTTCTTCTTCTGGATTCAGGATCTGTCCGTTAAAGATCCTTTCTTTGTGTTGCCGTTGATCATGGGCCTCACCATGTTTATCCAGATGAAATTGAACCCGACACCACCGGACCCGATGCAAGCGCGGGTTATGCAGTTAATGCCGATCGTGTTTACGTTTATGTTTTTGTGGTTCCCGGCCGGTCTGGTACTTTACTGGGTCACCAACAACACCTTGGGTATTCTGCAGCAGTGGTTGATTACCCGTCAGATAGAGAATGCCGATAAAAAGGCTTAAGCCCTTATCGTGAACCCCAATACCGACACTATCGCCGCCATCGCCACCGCCACCGGGCGCGGTGGTGTCGGTATCCTGCGCGTCTCCGGCCCCAAGGCCCGCATGGTGGCAGACACCTTGCTCAAGCACCCCTTGCAAGCTCGCCATGCGCACTATTGCGGCTTTCACAATCAAGCCGGCGAGATCCTCGACCAGGGTATCGCGTTGTTTTTCCCCGGTCCTCACTCCTTCACTGGCGAAGATGTCCTCGAACTGCAGGGTCACGGCGGTCCGGTAATCCTGGATTTATTGTTGCGTGAAACTACTCGACTAGGTGTGCGGCTCGCGCGTCCCGGCGAATTCTCGGAGCGCGCTTTTCTCAATGACAAACTGGATCTCGCCCAGGCTGAAGCTATCGCTGACCTGATTGATGCCACCACCGAACAGGCTGCGCGCAACGCCCTGCATTCTTTGCAAGGTGCTTTTTCTGTCAAGATCAACGAATTGGTGGAGGCGCTGATCCAATTGCGCATCTATGTTGAAGCGACTATCGATTTTCCTGAAGAGGAGATCGATTTCCTGAGCGACGGCCACGTTGCAAAAGAATTTGCCCGCATTGAGCAGCGTCTTGACGATGTATTTCGGGAAGCCAAACAAGGTGTCCTGATGCGTGACGGTATGCGCGTGGTGATTGCCGGCCGGCCCAATGCCGGTAAATCCAGCCTGTTAAATGCCCTGAGCGGCCGGGACAGTGCCATTGTCACCAGCATCGAAGGCACCACCCGTGATGTACTGCGCGAACACATCCACATTGATGGCATGCCGCTGCATATCATCGATACCGCCGGATTACGCGATAGCCCCGATGAAGTTGAACAGATCGGTATCCAGCGGGCCTGGCAGGAAATCCGCCAGGCTGACCGTATCCTGTTGTTGGTCGATGCCCGCAACAGTACCGAACAACAACCGGAGATCCTCTGGCCTGAATTTGTTTCCCAGCTGCCGGACCCGGACAAACTGACTCTGGTACGCAACAAGATTGATTTAACCAACGACCCCTGTGGATTCCTTAATAAAGAACACAGCGCTATAGGCATCAGTGCCGCTACCGGCGCCGGGATTGAAGTCCTCAAACAACATCTTAAAGACATCATGGGTTATCAACAGACCGGTGAAGGCGGCTTCACTGCCCGTCGACGCCATCTGGATGCGCTGGAACGTGCCCAGACTTACCTTAATGCCGGTAAAGCCCAGCTTCATGGTTATGCCGCCGGTGAACTATTCGCCGAGGATCTGCGTCAGGCTCAAAACGCCCTGAGCGAAATCACGGGTCAATTTACCTCTGATGATCTCCTTGGTCGTATCTTCAGTAGTTTCTGCATCGGCAAATAAGCACTCTCTATTACCACTCCGAAATTTCTACCTTTAAAACCTTCCCCTGTGAGTAACCTTTTCCTCATTATTAACCCTGATTGCACCGGCAGTTACACAAGTTATCCACATTTATTCACAGGTTTATTCACTAAACTTCTGTTTTCCTTCATATTTTGACTCTGATAGACACGTCATGTGGGTAACTCTGTTGTTTGATGGGCTAAAAAACTGCTGATAATTTTGGGGATAACCCAGAAAATCGGTCACGCTTGTATAACTAACGCTTTTACCACCAGCTTTGCGGCAGTTTTCTGCCAGCTTGTGAGAACCTTTCCCTCCCACTTATTATTGATATAACACATTGAATTTAAAATAAATTTTTATCTTATCCACAGAAATTTAGTTATATATTAGTAGTAACAGCATTAATCCCTTCATTAAATAACTCTATATATTTTTAATTAATAAATTTTTCTTTGTTGTAACGTGCGGAACTAAAAACAACAGAAGTAAAAATAGTTTGCGCAAGTTTTGTACAAGTGCGTGCGCCGCTCTATAATGGCGCCCCTTTTGAATTTGCCGGATCCCTTTTCCAACGGCTGGCTTGTGAGGCCTTTAAAACCATGATCTTTCCTGAACGTTTTGATGTCATCGTGATTGGCGGCGGCCATGCGGGGACTGAGGCTTGCCTGGCGGCAGCGCGGATGGGCAGTAAAACCTTGTTGTTGAGTCACAACATCGAAACACTCGGGCAGATGTCCTGTAACCCGGCCATTGGTGGGATTGGTAAAAGCCATCTGGTGAAAGAAATCGATGCCTTGGGTGGCGCCATGGCCTTGGCTACCGACAAAGGCGGTATTCAGTTTCGTGTGCTCAACGCCCGCAAAGGTCCGGCTGTGCGGGCCACCCGAGCCCAGGCTGACCGGATTCTCTACAAAGCTGCTGTTCGCCACATGCTGGAAAACCAGCCCAACCTGTGGATCTTCCAACAAGCTGCTGATGATCTGATTGTGGAAGATGATCAGGTGCGTGGTGTGGTGACCCAGATGGGCCTGAAGTTTTATGCCAGTTCAGTGGTCTTGACCGCCGGTACTTTTCTGGGCGGTTTAATTCATATCGGTTTACAAAACCATTCCGGTGGCCGTGCCGGCGATCCTCCGTCCATCGCGCTCTCCAAACGTTTGCGCGAACTACCCTTGCGCGTTGACCGTTTGAAAACTGGCACACCGCCACGTATTGATGCACGCTCTGTCAATTTTGACGGGCTGGAAAAACAATGGGGCGATGAGCCGCGCCCGGTGATGTCAGTGCGCGGCAATCGCGCGATGCACCCGGAGCAAATGTGTTGCTGGATCACCCACACCAACGAAAAAACCCACGAGATTATTCGCGGCGGTCTGGATCGTTCGCCGATGTACTCCGGCGTCATCGAAGGCATCGGTCCACGCTACTGTCCATCCATCGAAGACAAAATTCACCGCTTCGCGGATAAGGACTCTCACCAGGTATTTATCGAGCCGGAGGGTTTAACCACCCACGAACTGTATCCCAATGGTATTTCGACCAGCCTGCCGTTTGATGTGCAGATGAACCTGGTGAGATCCATCAAAGGTTTTGAAAACGCGCATATCGTTCGCCCCGGCTACGCGATTGAATACGACTTTTTTAATCCACAGGATTTGAAACACAGTCTTGAAACCAAAGTCATCGGCGGATTGTTTTTTGCGGGCCAGATTAACGGCACCACTGGCTACGAAGAAGCGGGCGCCCAAGGTTTGCTTGCCGGCCTGAATGCGTCCTTGCGCGCGCAGGGCAAAGACACCTGGTGCCCGCGTCGCGATGAAGCCTATCTCGGTGTATTGGTTGACGACCTGATTACCCTCGGTACCAAGGAACCTTATCGCATGTTCACCAGCCGCGCGGAATATCGCTTGATGTTGCGCGAAGACAATGCCGATTTACGCCTCACAGAAAAAGGGCGCGAACTGGGATTAGTCGGCGAAGACCAATGGCGCGCCTTCTGCGAAAAACGCGAAGCCATCGCGCGTGAACAGGAACGTTTGAAAGCCACCTGGATCCAGGCGGGCTCTCCTGAAGCCGAAAAAATTGAAGCCAAAGTGCAAACCAAATTGTTACGTGAATACAATCTTTATGATTTGTTGAAACGTCCAGAGCTGGAATATGCAGATCTTGCCGATTTAAAAGGCGAAGGTGTTGCCGATGAGTTTGTGGCGGAGCAAATAGAAATCGAGGCGAAGTACTCGGGTTACATTGATCGTCAGCAGGAAGAGATCGAACGCATGCGTGCCTATGAAAACACCTTGATTCCGACGGATTTTGATTTTACCCAAGTGGAAGGTTTGTCCAACGAGGTAAAACAAAAACTCGCCAACGCCAAACCGGAAACTCTCGCACGGGCTTCACGAATTTCCGGCGTAACCCCGGCGGCGATTTCGCAGCTTATGATGTATATGAAAAAACGTGGCTTGCTAAAAAAAGCAAAATCGACGGAGAGTCTTGAACAAGCCTCTTGATAAATTGCGAAAAATAAAATTTATATCAGAGTTTTAGCTCTGAGAGACGGATTCCATAGTGACTTCCGAGACACGCCGTGAATACATCCCTGTAGGCTCAGCACCCGCATCCATGCGGGTGA
>CAMPIG010000388.1 GCA_946886255.1 uncultured Cellvibrio sp.
TATCCCAATGGAATGTTTTATTATGACAGCGGCACACCGGATGCCAGTCGCGATCTAGCCTTCCAGGTAGCCAGTGCCGTCAACAACGATCCGGTTGTGAGCAATCCGATTTCAAATCAAAACGCACCGGAAGACGCTCCATTCAGTTTCGTGTTTGATGTGAACACCTTTGATGATGTCGATGGCGATAGTCTCACTTATTCGGCAACCTTGGCTGGCGGTGGTGCATTACCCGCATGGCTCAGTTTTGATGCAGCGACACGGACATTTTCCGGCACACCTACTAACAGCGATGTGGGTACGGTATCAATCACGGTTAACGCGAATGATGGTCAGGGTGGTTTAGCAAGTGACACATTTGATATCGTTGTTACCAACACCAACGATTCGCCGATTGTCAGTAATCCGATCGATGATCAGATTGCTACGGAAGATAGCGCGTTTAATTTTACCTTTCCCGCGAATGC
Organism: uncultured Cellvibrio sp.; assembly: GCA_946886255.1. The sequence goes on from CAMPIG010000388.1 coordinate 468, forward strand.
ATTCACCGATCCAGATATCGGCGATACGTTGACGTACTTCGCCGAGTTAGCTGGCGGCGGCGCATTACCGGCATGGCTCAGTTTCGATGCAGCGACACGGACATTTTCCGGTACACCCACTAACAGCGATGTAGGTACCGTATCCATCACCGTCAATGCCGACGACAGCAATGGCGGCGTTGCACCAGAAACGTTTGATTTAACTGTCATAACAACAGGCGATACCCATTACGTTGACACCGGCAGTGGCAATCGGGAGACACCGATCTCATCCGTAAACCAGGTGGGGCAGAGTTTTCTGTACGATAGTCCCGGCGCAACTTATAACGTTAATGAAATCAGTATTGAACTGGCAAAATATGCCGCTGCGGTTCCGCAGACGATTATTGTAGAAGTACGCGATGCATGGAACGGTACAGTGCTGGCTTCTGACTCGATTTCATCCGACGCTATTAGCTCCATTGGTTTTGAGTGGCATTCATTCAGTTTTACTGATCTGGCCCTTAACGATAATCAAAGTTACGTGATTCATGTCCGCACTGATGCAAATGATGATGCGATATTGATTCGCCATCACGATGCGGATTTATTTCCAGACGGCGCCATGATTCAAAATGGTGTTGTGGATGGCGCCGGTTGGGATCTGGCTTTTAAAGTCAGTCAGGAAGACGGTGCTAGCAGCGCACCAGTTGTTGATAATCCACTGCCGGATCATACGGTTAATGAAGACGACAACTTCTCTTATACGATTCCTGCCAATACTTTCTCCGACGCGGATGTTAACGATACATTAACCTATCGTGCGCAACTGGCCGGCGGTGGCAGTCTTGACTGGCTGTTATTTAACGAAATCACCCGGACATTTAGCGGCATTCCTCGCAACGAGGATATCGGCACGCTCAACGTGGAAGTTATCGCCACAGACAATCACGGTGCATCTGTCTCCGAGTTTTTCACCATCACCATTGTTAACACCAACGACGATCCTTTTGTTCGTTTTCCGCTCGTGGATCAGGCTGTTACTGAAAACAACGCGTTCAGTTATACCGTACCCAACGATGCCTTTGGTGATGACGATAGTGATGCGACACTGACTTACAGTGCGCAACTTGTCGGTGGTGGAGCCATACCCGCGTGGTTAAATTTTAATGCAGGCACACGTACCTTCAGTGGAACACCGGGGGCAGGGGATGTCGGCACACTGGATATCCAAATCACGGCGGATGATGGACAGGGGGGTACGGCGGCCAGCGATAATTTTTCGTTAGTGGTTTATGCCGCGCCGGCTGCTGCGGATATTGTGTATGAATCTTCACCGCCCGCGTTGACCGGCACAGGTTTAGCCGATGCGCAGGATGCGTATCAAAGTTTTGTGGAAGCCAATGGTAACGGCACTTATGTGGTGGATAATATTTCGGTTCAGCTGCGCCGTAACCCCGACGCCGATCAAACACCGCAAACGATTACTGTATCGGTGTTGGATAGTTTTAATGGCACTGTGCTTGCCAGTAATACCTTGTCTTCCACTGAACTCGGAACTGCATTAGCCTGGCATTCATTTGATGTGGATAACCTGGCATTGACCTACGGTCAAACTTATTTCATTAAAGTCAGTTCTACGGGTAATAATGCCGATCCTCTGGTGTATGTCGGCATCCACGATACCAATGTGTATGGCGGTGGTGAGTATCACAATCACAACGGTATTCCCGATCCGAATCGTGACCTGGCTTTTGAAGTGTCGGGTATCAACAACACACCGGTGGTAAGCAATCCGTTGCCGGATCAAGTGGCCACCGAAGATATTCCATTTAATTTTATTATTCCGGCCGATACCTTTGCGGACCCGGATGGCGATACGCTGACTTACAGCGCGCAACTCGAGGGTGGTGGAGCCTTGCCCGCGTGGTTGAGTTTTGATGCCGCGACGCGCACTTTTGGTGGCACAGCAACACATCTCGATACGGGTATGTTATCGATTGAGGTGACGGCCACGGATGCCAGCGGTGCACTCACGAGTGATAGTTTTGATCTTACGATTGAGCGAGTGAATAGCGCTCCCACCACAACCGGTGTGGCAGATATTACACGCGACGCAAACAGTGGCAACGACACGATTGATTTATTCGATGCATTTGCTGATGAAGAAGACAGCGATGCGCAATTAATATTTAATGTGGTTGAGAATTCCAATAACGTATTATTTTCCAATGTGAATATTGATCCCGTCAGCGGCAGCTTACAATTGGATTACGCTGTTGATCAAAGTGGTAGTAGTGTTATTACCTTGCGTGCAACTGACCTTGATGGTGCCAGTGTTGAAACCAGCTTTACTGTCACTATCGTACCGCTGAATACCGTACCCACCAGCAGTGGCCTGGAGAATGTTTCTGCAACAACCGCAACGCCGGCAACACAAATCAATTTGCATAATTTCTTTGACGATGCGGAAGATGGCACAGATTTACAATACGCCTTGATGGCCAATACCAATCCGGCATTAGCGGATCTTGCCGCACTGGATAGTAGCAGCGGCACACTGACGTTAGATTTTTCCAATGGTTCACCGGGAGAAACGACATTAACGATTCGCGCTACCGATGCACAAGGCGCCTGGGTTGAAACAACCTTTGATGTAATCGTTAGCGCGCCGCTTGGCAATAGCCCTGTTGAAGAACCGGTTGAAGAAGAGCCCGTTGTTGAAGAGCCTGTCGAGCAACCGATCGAGGAACCGATCGATCCGCCAATAGAGCCACCCGTGGAAGAACCCGTTGATACACCGGTACCGATAAATCCGGTACCGGAGCAACCAAAGCCACCCACGGAAGAGCCGGTTATTGAGTCACCGCCCATCACGCCGCCGCTTAATCAAGGCGGTACGCCGGTCGCAACACCGGGTGATGTCATCGCAATTGATGAGCCGATCAATAGTAGCGACAACACCGACAGTACTCTCACCAATAATCTGGGCCAGCCACCGGTTTTTATTGCGCCGGCAGACATTCCGCAAGGTTACGATGAAGATGATCGCAACCGTCCGACGTGGACCGATTCGCGTCGTGAATTTGACGAGCAACAGCGTCAGGCAGCCAACCCTTATGCAAGCCTTACTAGTTTAATTGCACTGGAAAGTGGCTACCTTAATACCCAGGAACTGATTGAGTTTAATCAGGAAATTGATCGCGCGCGCGCTGACATGAATCGCGTACTCGAAGAAGAACAGCAACAACATGCCATGATTGCCGGTGTTACGCTCTCTATTACCACGGGCATTTTAATTTGGTCCTTACGGGCCAGCAGTTTGCTGTTAACGCTCTTTTCCATGTTGCCTTTATGGAAAGGCATCGATCCCTTGCCGATTTTGGACGAGGTCAATAAGCGCAAAAAAGAACTGGAGCAACAACGTAAGGACAAAGCAAAAGAAGACCGGCGTGCCGGTGAAGTCGGCTACCTGTTCGATCACGACAACAAAGAAAGCTAGAGGTTAGCGGTGGGAAAATTTCGTATAACACCCGCAGTGAGATTAAGCATCGGATTGGTGATTCTCACCTTGTCCATCCTGATTCTTGCCCAGGCGCTAGGGTTGGCGCCGGGCACCGAGCGGCAACAATTAAAGGTCAGGCAATCGCTGGCAGAAACCCTGGCGGTGCAGACCATCATGGCCATCAAACGCGGTGACATGCTGTTGTTGCAGGCGATGCTGGAGAATGTGATCGAGCGCAATCCGGACGTCAGGTCGATCGGTATTCGTCGCAATGATCAAAGTGTGGTGGCGCAAACGGCGCAACACGAGGAATTCTGGGATGACGCTTCCGCTGAAAATTCAACGCCGACACACATTCGCTTGCCGTTATTGATCAACGGTGAAAAGCGCGGCAACTTTGAAATTACGTTTCATCCACTAACCCACGAAGACAGCCCATTCCTCGGTCTGCCGAGTTTTGTTTTATTAATTATTTTTGTATCGGTAACAGGATTTGTCGGCTTCTGGTTGTATATCAAACGTGCGCTTCATCACCTTGACCCCAGCGCGGTGGTGCCGGCGCGGGTGAGGAATGCATTGAATATTCTGGCAGAGGGTGTGTTGATCCTCGATAAGCGTGAACAGATTGTGTTGGTGAATCATTCGCTCGCAGAAAAATTGCAACGCGATGAAAAAAGCCT
>CAMPIG010000389.1 GCA_946886255.1 uncultured Cellvibrio sp.
CTTGTAGAGAGTGCGCTTACGCTTTTTTTGCACCAAGTTACAACGTTGTCTATTTGACAAACTATTTCTTCATTAAAATTTCCACATCCTAAAATTAATTTGCATATAGCCTCATACAAACTACGCTAATTCAAGGGATTTGACGCGACCATTCACTCGCAAAGCCGTTCCATAGCGTCGCAATATTCCTGTTGACAACGTTGTCCGTTAGGGGGTAAAACTACAAGAAGTGATTGTGATGACAAAGTTTTCGTTTTCATGAAGCTATGTTTGTCACCGCCCACTGTTAAATGTTTCCAATCGTAGCGGCGGGTAACACTAAGGTCTGACAGAAAGTTTGGGGGCGCCTTGGTCGAATGACTAAGAGCAATTATTAAAAAAGTTAGATTTATAGGACCAACTATGGCTATGCAATTTAAAAAAAATCTGCTCAATCTGGCTGTCTGCTCCGCAGTAGCCGGTTTGGCTCCGGCAATGACATTCGCTCAAGAAGCAGAAGTCGTTGATGAAATTATGGTTATGGGAATGCGCAGCAGTATTGAAAGCGCCCAAGACCTGAAGCGTAATGCCGACACAGTCAAAGATGTGATTACCGCCACTGATATCGGTGCGCTGCCCGATAAATCTGTGACCGAAGCGTTGCAGCGTGTGCCGGGTGTTACGATTGAGCGCTTTGCCTCGTCTGATGACCCCAAGCACTATGCCGATGAAGGTACTGGCGTATTGGTACGTGGTTTGGATCGGGTACGCAGTGAAATCAACGGCCGCGATGCATTCAGTGCGAACCCGTGGGGTGGCCTGAGCTACGAAGATTTTCCAGCAGAATTATTGGGTGCAGTGGAGGTTGTAAAAAACCAGACTGCTGACCTGATCTCTGGTGGTATTGCGGGTACTGTTAACCTGATTACACGCAAACCATTTGATTCTGACGAACAAATTTTGTCGTTCAACGCAAAAGCCAACTATGGCGATTTCCGTGAAGAAGTTACTCCGTCTTTCTCTGCGCTGTTTGCGGACAGCTGGGAGACGAGTGTGGGTAAATTTGGTTTCTTGCTTGCCGGTTCGCATTCCGAATATCAAACTCGTGGCGATGGTGTGGGATTGGGTAACTTCCAGTCGCGCGGGGTTGATACAACCACCGTTTATGATGAATGGGGTACTCCTCAAGTAGGTATTACGCCCGGCAGTTTCTCGCACCCTTGTGTTCCGGGCGACCCTGGTTGGCGTAATTGTGACAACCTCGGGTACCCTGACGCTATCAAATACTCTGCTGCTGATGCGCCTTATGAAGGTACAGGGCTTTCTGGTCAACCGGAGGGGGTAACGTGGTACACGCCTTCTCAGTATCATATGAGCATCGCTGAGAATGACCGGGAGCGTACCGGTTTTACCACCTCGCTACAGTGGGCTAACGCCGATGAAACCATTGTTGCAACTCTGGAACATATCAATTCCAAAGCCTCACTGGAGTATGACGAGCGCCGTGTCGGCCAGGCTGCCCAAGGCTTCAAAAGCTTTATGGGGAGTTCGCATGATTGGCTGGATCAACCGGGTGCGGGACGCCCCAGGACCTTTGATGCCAATAATCACTTGACCTCGGGTGTGGGTGTAAGCAGCAATGCTGAGGTACCACTCTTTTATATCACTCGTTGGAACTACACCGAAAATACGGTTGAAGATACTTCGTTCAATTTGGCGTTAAAGCCTAATGATCGTCTGACAGTCGGTCTTGATTATCAGCACATTGATTCTGAAAAATTAGTGCATAACTACAGTCTGTCCGGCCAGACGCGCGGCGGCGCAGCTGCTTCGGGTACGCTGTTACCCTTCTTCCTCGATTTGCGTGGCGATCTCCCCACTATCGAGTACTTGAACAATACGGATTTTACCGGCTGGATCAATGAAGGCGCTCTGGAACCGGAGGTGTTTATCGGTTCGGGCATGCAACAGGAAGAACTCAATAACGCTAAAGCAGACAGCTTTAAAATTGATGTGGAATACGCGTTGGATGGTATTTTCACTGCGCTCAAGGGCGGTGTTTATTTCACCGATAAATCTCTGACCGTACGTGATACTGAGTATGCTGGCTGGTCACCCATTTCTACCGCTTGGGTCAATGATCAGCGTTCTGCTTCAGCTGCGGTAAACCATCCTGAACTGTACGAAAGAATTGACTTCGCAGATTTCTATAACGGTGAAGTCCTGCAGGGTGATCTACAGAGCTTCCTGTTCCCTCGCGCCGATTTGGTAAGAAACTATGCTCAAACATTGCGCGACGGTTGTGCAGCTGGCTGGTCTACCGAGGGTGATTCTGCCGGTAACGCTGCAGATAGGAGCGGCGGCTGTGCTATTCCTTATGAAGATATGGCAAGCCGTAACGGTACTCATTTTGCGCCGCATGATATAAGCGAATCGAATGAGAAGCGTACAGAATTTTACCTGCGCGGTGATTTCGAGTTTGCGGATCTTGCAGTACCTGTTAAAGGTAATGTTGGTCTTCGCTATGTTAACTATAAGCTGGAATCTACCGGTTACACGGTGTTGCCGCCCGCAGCCAGTCGTGGTAATGAGCAAACGGCCGCAGCCTTGCTGGCCGAATACCCAAGCGTTTATAACCTTGCTGGCAGTGAGGCGCAATTAAGTACGGTTGACGGTACAGACTACGATACTGTTTTGCCGAGCTTGAACCTGACCTTTGGTATTACTGATGATGTAGTAATTCGCTTCGGTGTGTCTAAAGGCTTGTATTACCCAAGCCTGGTGGATACCCGCAACCGGGTGATACTCGGCATGGATGTTGATCCGCTACTCCAAGATGAGTCTTTGCCGCATGACCCTGACAACAACCCGGTTGTTGGCATCGAAAGTGTTTCTCTGAACGCCCAGGCTAGTAACCCCTACCTGGAACCGGAAGAGTCGGTCAACTTCGATTTGAGCACTGAATGGTACTTTGCTCCGGCGGGTTCAATGAGTGTTGGCTTGTTTCACAAAGAACTGGATAACATCATCCGTAACAGACAATTTGATCTGAGCTTCACTCATGAGGGTGCAGATAATATTGTCTCTGCCTATGGCCCGGCTAATACCGGTTCGGGTACGATCCGCGGCGTGGAGTTCTCCTACTCACAGTTCTACGATATGTTGCCAGGTGCCTGGAGTGGTTTAGGTTTGCAGTTTAACTATACCTATATCGACCAAAATGGTCTGGAAGACCCTAATGGTGCGGTACCGCCGACCTCTCGCTTTAACGCCGCTGGTGAGCCGATTATTGATGATCGCAATACCTTCCGTGTGTTTAGCGGTTTGCCGTTGCAAGGTTACTCTGACGAAAACCTGAATATTGTGGGTATGTATGAATACAACGATATCTCATTCCGTCTGGCTTACACATGGCGTTCTGAGTACCTGTTGACTCTGCGTGAATCTGAGGACTACACCCCAGTATTCGCCAAGGCGTCAGGCATGATGGATGCAAGCTTGTACTACACCATTAACGATAACTGGAAAGTTGGTATCGAAGGCAGCAATTTGCTGAATACTGAAACCAAAACCAAGTATCAGATGAACCAGGAAGGTTTAAAAACTGATGCGTTAAGCTTCACCACTGACCGTCGTTACGCCTTGAGTGTCCGTGCAACTTTCTAATCTGTTATTTTTAATAGAATAGAAATTCGGTAAAAAGCGCGCAGTATTGCTACTGCGCGCTTTTTTGTCATAATCGCCACAGATAAATAGTTCGCTGAGTGGAAGCAGTCTATGCAAAAAAATCCCCTGAACTCCATCTGTATTGTCGGTGGCGGCACTGCCGGTTGGATGGCTGCCAGTCTGCTGTCTTCTGCCTTACAGGGCAGTAATATAAAAATCACCCTGATCGAATCGCCGGATATTGCCACCATAGGTGTGGGTGAATCGACAGTGCCTTCTATTACGGAGTTTTTGCGTGTTTGTCAGATTAACCTTAAAGAATTTATGCAGGCAACATCGGCCAGTTTTAAATTGGGCATTCGCTTTGATGATTGGCTAAAACCGGGCGAGCAATTTTTTCACCCATTTGGTCGGGTTGGGCAGGATGTTAATGGTTTTGAGTTTTATCAGCTGTGGTTAAAAAATGTAATTGATGGCAAACCCACCCGTTGGCTTGACCATTCTCCTTGCGCAATCATGGCAGAAAACCAGCGTTTTATGCTGCGTCAGCCCCCGCAGAAAAATTGGGTATTGAACAGCTACAGCCATGCCTTACATTTGGATGCGCTACTGGCTGCTCGTTATCTGCGTGATTTTTCGCAAAAGCGCGGCATAGAGAGAGTAGAAGCGACCGTGGATAAGGTCGTGGTGGATGAGCGACAATTTATTCACTCACTTGAATTGGATAATGCGCAAACCGTTACCAGTGATTTTTTTATTGATTGTACCGGCTTCAAGGGACTATTAATTGAAGGTGCCCTTAACATTGGCTATGAAGAGTGGACACATTATTTACCTTGTAACCGCGCTGTTGCCGTGCAAACAGAAAATACGAGTGGCTTGCATCCGTTCACTATAGCAACTGCCCGCGAGGCAGGTTGGACCTGGAAAATTCCATTGCAGCATCGCACAGGCA
>CAMPIG010000390.1 GCA_946886255.1 uncultured Cellvibrio sp.
CAAGCGCCTTACGCAACGCCGCTTCGGCTTTTTTCCACTCCGCTTTTTCAATATAAATATTCGCAATGCGCAGATACGGGTCGCCCTCTTTCGTTAACTGCGCCAACTCTTCGAAAGCAGTGATAGCCGGTGTATTTTCACGCGCGGCCAGCCAGGCGTTCGCCAGCAGATCCACATAGGTTTTATCGCGTGGCAATACTTCTTTTTGCAATGCTGAATCCAGCAAGCGCGCACCGTGCTCAGGAATGCCGTGCGTCACCGCCAACTGCACCATGGAACGAATGGAGTTTTCTTTTTCCAATACGCCCGCCTTCCAGGCCAGCTGCAAAGTTGCCAGCCCCTTGATTTCGTTGTCCATCAGTACATAAACGCTGGCCAGCTGCTCCCAGTAATCTGCTTTTTCCGGCCACTTGATCAACGCGCCTTTTAAGGCTTCCGCCGCTTGCGGATAATCTTTTAATTCAAAGTTGCACGCGATCCATAACTGATACCAACTCTCACGCGGTTCTTTACCAGATTCGATCGCCTGTTTTACGTAAGGAATCGCCAGTTTGTATTTACCAGTCTGCGCAAAAATATTCGCCATAAAAATCGCCTGATCTGGCGTAGGTGCTTCAAGGGTCTTAAACCACTCCTCGGCAAACACTAGTGCCTCATCATACTTTTCCTGCGCGGCGTACAACTGCGCCACCATATAACCAACGTTGTATTTAACGTTTTCTGGCAGACGGTTTAACGCGAGGCTTCGCTTGAGGTGGTCAATCGCCTGTTGGTAGTTGTTGCGGCCCATTTCGGTGTAGCCAAGCATTTGCAATACCAGCGCTTCATCGAGGGAATCTTTTTCGACTTCGCTGTGAAGTGTCTTCAGAGCAGTGAAAGCCTGATCGGTTTGGTTGGCGGAGATCATCTCCTGAATGCTGGTGAGTTCCTTGTAGGTTTTACTACTGACGGAGTTGGGGGCTGACCAGCTGTAGGCCGCTAATAGCAAGCCACCAATGAACAGGCTGAATTTTGCTATGCGTTGGAAATTTTTGGCGAATGATGTGAATTTTTGATACATCTTTTATTCCCGAATAAATAAGTAAATTATGTGCTTACTTATAACTACAGAGCTTTTTAACCGTGGGCAGTGATTACGGAGAGGGGGGCGAGACACGCCGTGAATACATCCCTGTAGGCTCAACACCGGCATCCATGCCGGTGATGGTCTCGCCCCCCTCTCCGCAATCCCTGCTGTGCCATCTGATTTATATATTTCCACGGAACTATTAGAAAACCACATAAAAATTTCCAACCAGTTCCGCATATCCGATGAAGCACGAAAACACATTCCAATACGAGTCTATCTCTTTGAATAAGAGCGCTAAAGACGTGAGTTATTAATACGCTTTTCACTTCATAATCTCGCGAGATACTTGCAGGAGGAATCCGGTGTTTTGTTCTGAGACCATCACCCGCATGGATGCGGGTGTTGAGCCTACAGGGATGTATTCACGGCGTGTCTCAGAACAAAACACCGGATTCCAAACACACCGCCCACTATTGCCCCAATTTAAACTCAATCGTCTGCCGCGCCCTCTGCGCCTCCGGCTTCCCATTCACAATCTTCGGCCGAAATTTCCACCGCTGCATCGCCTGAATCGCCGCCTGATCAAACAAACGCGGCGGATCAGACTCAATTACCGACACCTCAGCCACAGTCCCATCCGGACGAATCGTCACCGCCATGGTCACCGATCCTTCAAGCTTCGCCTGCTTCGCCCGCTGCGGATACGCCGGCGGCACACGCACCACCGGAATCACATCCGTATCGAAACCCGCCATACCATCGCCGGCTTGGAGCGTTCCCAGAAACGGACCAGAACCTTTGTTTACCGGAACACCGATCTTCGGCATATCCATGCTCAAATTCGTGTTCATGTTCATCATCTGATTACTCAGATCCGGCGCGTCCGGCGGTGTCTCTGGTGGCGGTGGTGGATCGGGTAGACGACGGTCTTTGGTGTTGATGTCATCCTTTGAAGTATCCACCCGCACAAAATTTAAATAGGTGTGATCTTTATTCGGCTCTTCGAATAAACCATCGGTCGCAATCAACATCTGCATCGCCACGAATATCACCAGGCTGAACAATACCGCCGCGACCAGACTGGAAGAATATTTCGCTAGCATCAGTCATTCTCCGCCGCCACAGACACCGAGGTTGCGCCCGCCATGCGCGCCTGATCCATCACATCAATCAAGGTGCTGGTATTGGAATCCTGGTCGGCGACGATGATGACCGCAGCACCGGGATTTTCTGCCAGGGATTTTTCCACATTCGCACGAATCGCGCGTTTATCGATCTGGCGTTTATCCATAAAGATCTGGTTCGCGGCGCTGATGCCGATCTGGATGCTGTTGGATTCGGTAACCACAGCGGTTTCCGCTTCGGGCCGCGTCACGTCGACGCCTGATTCTTTTACAAAGGTGGAGGTGACGATAAAGAAGATCAGCATGATAAACACCACGTCGAGCATGGGTGTTAAATCGATCTGGCTTTCTTCTTCGTCATTGAGTAAAAAACGGTTGTCACTCATACATTTCTCACTTGTCGTTAAAGCGGAGGTTCAATATCGCTATCAGTGATACGTGGGCATCTCGGCAGCAGCGGTGCGCAGTTCGCGTTTGTAACGACGGTCCAGTTCGGTGGCGAAGGGAATCGCGAGCAGCGATATCACCATGCCCGCCATGGTTGGAATCGTCGCCGCGCTGACGCCATTGGCCATCGCGCGCGGGTTGCCCGAACCGAGGTAAGCCATCACTTCGAATACCTGGATCATCCCGGTTACAGTGCCGAGTAAACCGAGCATCGGCAGCAACGCAATCAACGCTGGAATTAATTTCAAATGCCGCAGCATCTGGCAATCCAATTCCGATAACAGTTGACGACGATGCTGCTCGGCAAACCATGACGACTTATCGGCGCGTGCCTGCCAGATATCAATATTGCGTTTACGCAATGGTTGATATTCGCGGTAAAAAAACCAGTAGCGCTCGAAGATCACGCACCACAACCAGAAGGACACAAAAAAGATCACCCACAATACATTGCCGCCGGTGTTGAGAAAGTCGGTTAAGGAGGAGAATATTTCCATGACGGCGACCTCCCCGATCAAGCCTTGGCTTTGGCAATATCAACCGCTTTATTAGCGATCATGCCGGATGCTTGTTCACCGATAACTTTGCTGAGTTGTTGCGCGCGGCTGCTAAGCATATTGCTCGACAACAGCAACGGAATCGCCACACACAAACCTTGCACGGTGGTAATCAATGCTTGTGAAATTCCGCCGGCCATTAATTTCGGATCGCCTGTACCAAATAATGTAATGGCCTGGAAAGTCCCAATCATGCCGGTCACGGTACCTAACAATCCCATTAGCGGCGCGATAGCGGCCATGACTTTAATCGTGGATAAACCTTTGCGCAGTTCCGCCAGATCTTTAAAGATCACTTCGTCCAGTTTTTTACCCAGCACATCGAGATCATTGAGGTGTTTGTTCTCGAAGTACGCCTGCATCATCCGACCCAGCGGATTATTGCTGGATGGATGGTCCATATCTTTTAATTGCGCATTCATGCGTTTGGAGATGCGTGATAATTTGATCAAGCGTTCAATCACAATCAACATGCCGACAATGCCGAGCAGGATAATCGCGTAACCCACTTCCTGACCCTGTTGCACGCGTTCCATAAAGCTGGGTGATTGCACCAATAACCCCAGCAAGGCGCCGCGTGAAGGATCAAGTGCAAAACCAACATCACCGCCGCTCGCCGAACTCAATGACGCTGCGGTTGAACGAACACTGCCACTCGGCTGGCGCGCCAGCTCAACCAATTGCTGACTGTCCGCCACATAGTTGAGGTACTTATCGTCAGTAACAATATTGAAAGTACCTACGCGAGTCACCGGCGCGGTATAGGCTTCACCACTGGGTTTCACTACACTGGTTTCAAAGCGCGTGACATTGGCAGACTCTGAAATTTCTTGCAGCATCAACGTCCAGAGCTGTTGCATCTGTGGAATTGTCGGGACTTCTTTGGTATCGGCCAATGCTTCGATCAATGCTTTTCGCTCGGGATACTCCACCGAGATTAATGAATCGAACAGCAGTTGTTGCGTGTCGCCCGCCATCTGGCGAAACACACCGAAGAGTTCGCCCAGGTTACCGGTGCGACGATCCAGTTGAGTGGTCAATTCACCCAGCTGAACTTCGTTTGCATCGAACACCACTTTCATTTCGTCGCGCAATTTTTCCTGCCGTGCCAGGTCGGCCTGCACTTCAGCCAGCAAGGCTTTTTGATCGCTGGCGGCTGCGCGAAAGCGTTGTTCACGCTCAGTGTTATGCGCTGCTTCGGCACTGACGTCTTTACTGACTTGTTGATAAAGATTTTTCAGCGTATCGCTGGTTTGCGCAACACTGGTCACCGCAAAACCCAGCGCACAGATACTTAAACAGCTACTGAAGGCAAATCTAACAATTGATTTCATAAACGGAATTCCTTACTGGGCAGGCGCGTTAACAGGAAGCGTCAGCA
>CAMPIG010000391.1 GCA_946886255.1 uncultured Cellvibrio sp.
ACCAGACCGCCGAAGGTGTAGCTGGTCAATGACTCAGCATTTAACCGACGACGCATCTCGCGAAATTCAAGTTGATGGTTATCCGCAGGGTAATCAATATATTGCACCGACATACACCAGGCTGCCCATAACACACTGATAAATGCCGAAGCGAGATTCACCACCGGAATAAACCACAGCACAATCAGAACTAATAACACAAGGCATCCGCGACTGATGAAATACCAGAGTTTGGTCAACTCTCTTGCCAGGGTGCGCGGAATCAATGCCGATAAACTTTCTGATGTAGGTTCCCTGCCAGTTAATTCCTGCTCGATTTTTTCGGCGAGTATGCCATAAAAGGGCGCTGCCACCAGATTGGTGATGATGTTAAACGTATAGCCGTACACCACCAGCAACAAAAACGCGAACAATAGCCATAAAATCCACGCGACAAATGCCAGCCACTCCGGCATCCATTCCACCAATTGCGTTAGCAGATCGCGATAAACATGAACCAGCGCGACGGTTGCCACAACAAATAAAACCAGATTTATCAGCAGCGGAACCAGCACAAAACGTTTTAACCCGGGACGCACCAGCAAGCCGGCACCGCGCGTCAGATAATTCAGGGCATTGGCAGGGTTTCCATTAAGCATGATAAATATCCGGGCAATCAGCGAGTAAAGTGACGACGATAAAAGTGTACAGCAGCGTAACCCATCATAAATAACACACCGCTGATAGCACCATATAAATGCGCATCTACGGCCACCGGAACCGGCAGGAGTTGCTGGAGATCTGTAGCTTGGTAAGCAGTGCTTTGCTCATGGATCAATTTGCCGACAACCAACATCAATCCAATGCTGTTAATCCAGGGCGTTTGTTTAAAGCTAAACAAAAAGCCGAAGATAATCAGCCCATGCAAAACACCAGAGAGACCGCGGTAAGTCACAAACTCCGGATTGCCCCAATAAACGCCCAGTCCCACACAAAAACCGCTGAACAATAAGAGACCACTGTACAGCCAAAGATTGCAGCGCAGAAAAAAAACATAACCACACACCAGCAGAGCCGCGAGATTCATTAGCAGATGATAAAGCCCGTAATGCACCAGATTCCCCGACAGCAACCGCCACCATTCGCCCTCCGCAATGCGCAAGCGATCCAGCTCCAGTGGATTATTGCCAGGCGAAGAGAACCAGCCCAACACCAGCAGCATTCCCGCGAGGGAAAGCGTCAGCAAAAATGCAGGTGTTGGGCGGGGGAGGTTCATTGAGTTTTTTCGATTTTATGAGAGAAGTGTCGGATTACGCTGCGCTAATCCGACCTACGGTCAGTGAGCGCCGGCCTTCTCGAGCGCGATGACATACTCATCGCTGTTGCGATGGGTTTTGATGGTTTGAAAAAACGTTTTACCCTCTGGCCCGATAGCGTTCAGATCTTTACCGGCTTCGATAAACAGGTTTACAAAAGTCTCAAAATTCTCGCCACGCATACCGCGATAGGCTTTTTCCAGTGAGTGGAAATCGGTATTTACACCGGACGGTGCGGTGTACTCCAGAAAGGTTTTGATACGGGCTTCGTCGAAGATTTCGCCCAATACTTTTTCTTTGTCTTTGCGTAAGCTCATAATTTTTCCACGTGCATCTATATTGCTTGTCAATTCATTGGTGGGTGAGGATTGGGTGAAGCAGTTTGAGACCATCACCAACAGGGATGTTGGTGATGAGCCCCCACGGATGGGTTCACGGCGTGTCTCAAACTGCTTTGCCCAATCCTCTGGATGATCTAAAATTAACTATTCAATTTTTTAATTAACAACTCATTCAGCGCCTGCGGGTTCGCCTGACCTTTGCTCGCCTTCATCACCTGGCCCACAAAGAAGCCCAGCATCTTGCCGCGTTTGGCTTCATCTGCCGCACGATAACCCTCAACCTGCGTCGCATTATTCGCCAACACCTCATCAATCATCTTCTCCAGCGCGCCTGTATCTGAAACCTGCTTCAAACCTTTCGTTTCAATAATCGTATCCGCATCGCCTTCGCCATTAGCAATCGCCTCAAACACCTGCTTCGCAATCTTGCTCGATAGCGTGCCATCTTTAACGCGCGTAACCAGCCCGGCTAACAACGCTGGCGTGACCGGTGACCTATCAATACGCTGCTCAGTACGATTCAGATAAGCACCCAGATCCGCCATAATCCAGTTAGCGGTCAGTTTCGGCTCACCGGAAACTTTTACAGAAGCCTCAAAGAATGCTGCGGTAAATCTGTCCGCCGTTAATTGACCCGCATCATAATCGCCCAACCCATACTGCTCCACAAATCGCGCGCGTTTTGTTTCAGGTAATTCTGGCATTTGTTTACGCACATTCTCGATATATTCATCATCGAGAATCACCGGCAATAAATCCGGGCAGGGAAAGTAGCGGTAATCATTGCTGTCTTCCTTGCTGCGCATGGAGCGGGCCTTTTTGGTATCGCCGTTATAGAGACGAGTTTCCTGGATAATCTTGCCGCCGTCTTCCAGCACATCAATCTGCCGCTCGACTTCCAGTTCGATAGCTTCTTCCATAAATTTAAAAGAATTGAGGTTTTTAGTTTCCGTGCGCGTGCCGAGTGTGTCGGACCCTTTGGGGCGAATAGAAATATTCACATCAAAACGCATGGAACCCTGCGACATTTCGCCATCACAGATTTCCAGCGAGGTCACAATGGAATGAAGTTTTTTGGCAAAGGCAACAGCTTCCTCCGCACTGCGCATATCCGGCTCGGTAACCACTTCAATTAACGGCGTACCTGCGCGATTCAAATCAATACCGCTCATGCCAGCAAAATCTTCGTGCAAGGATTTACCCGCGTCTTCTTCCAGATGCGCATGGTGAATGCGCACCCGTTTGGTTCTGCCGCCTTCCGGTTCGAGATCCACATAGCCCGGGCCGACAATCGGTTCTGCCAGTTGTGTGGTTTGGTAGCCTTTGGGCAGGTCAGGGTAGAAATAATTTTTACGTTCAAAGACTGAACGCTTGCCGATCTCCGCATTCACTGCCAGGCCGAACATGGTGGCAAAGCGAAAGGCTTCGGCGTTTGCCACCGGCAAGGTGCCGGGCATAGCCAGATCAATCGCGCAAGCCTGCGTGTTTGGCTCAGCCCCGAAGGCGGTGCTGGCGCCGGAGAAAATTTTGGTTTTGGTGGCCAGTTGCACATGCACTTCCAGGCCGATAACAGTTTCCCATTGCATCTTGATGCTCTCTTGTTCGGTTTGGCTCTCTCGTTCAGCTTTGAGGCTTACTCAATAGCCGGCGCCGTTTGCTGGTGGAAATCGGTGGCCTGCTGGAACTGGTGCGCTACGTTCAGCAGCTGAGCCTCGGCAAAGTAATCGCCGATTAACTGCAAACCAACAGGTTTGTTGTCCACCAGTCCGCAAGGAATCGACAGACCGGGAAGGCCCGCCAGGTTGGTGGCGATGGTGTAGATATCTTCCAGGTACATAGCGACCGGATCTTTGGTTTTGGAGCCGAAAGCAAAAGCGGGCGAAGGCGATGTCGGGCCAAGGATTACGTCCACCTGGGTAAAAGCATCAACAAAATCCTGCTTGATCAGGCGGCGAACTTTCTGCGCCTTGCTGTAATAGGCATCGTAATAGCCAGCGGACAATGCATAGCTGCCCACCAGGATGCGGCGCTTGACTTCATCGCCAAATCCTTCCGCCCGCGAACGTTTGTACAGGTCGGCCAGATCTTTCGGATTATCACAGCGGTAACCGTAACGCACACCGTCAAAACGCGACAGGTTGGCCGAACATTCCGCCGGCGCAATCACGTAGTAAGCCGGCACCGCGAGATGGGTGTGTGGCAAGCTGATGCTGTGAATGCTCGCGCCGAACTTTTCATAAACCTTGATGGCCGCTTCCACATGTGCGGCGGTTTGCGGGTTCAACCCTTCACCAAAATATTCTTTAGGTACGCCGATCTTGAGACCGGTCAGCGGTTTGTTCAGATCGGCGGTGTAATCCGGCACATCACGTTCGACACAGGTGGAGTCTTTCGGGTCGAAGCTGGCCAGATCGTTCATCATCAAGGCCGCATCTTCGGCGGTGCGGGTCAAGGTACCGGCTTGGTCGAGGCTTGAGGCGAAGGCAATCATGCCCCAGCGCGATACGCGACCATAGGTTGGCTTGATACCGGTAAGTCCGCACAGGGCGGCCGGTTGGCGAATAGAACCGCCGGTATCGGATGCGGTTGCGCCAGGCGCAAGGTGGGCCGCTACAGCCGCCGCTGAACCGCCCGATGAACCACCGGGCACACAGTCGGTGGCCCAGGGATTTTTCACCGGGCCGTAGTAACTGGTTTCATTGGATGAACCCATAGCGAATTCATCCATATTCGTTTTACCCAGCATCACCACGCCGGCTGCCAGATAATTTTCTACAATAGTGGCGTTATAGGGCGCGATGAAATTATCGAGCATCTTTGAAGCGCAACTGGTGCGCACGCCGGTGGTACAGAAGATATCTTTATGGGCGATGGGAATGCCGCACAGCGTCGGCGCATTGCCGGTCGCCAAACGTTTGTCGGCGGCAGCGGCCTGTGCC
>CAMPIG010000392.1 GCA_946886255.1 uncultured Cellvibrio sp.
CCGAATAGCCTTATTGGTGGCGCATTAAGGATATAAAATAAATGAGACCCTAACCGTAAATTACACAAAAACTGAAATTAAAACCCTTACGATGGAGCATGGAAAACTTTAAATCTTTATAATAGATGCTCTCTCATGAGGGAAATATTTCAAGCCGCAACATTCAAACTTAAAACCTATCAACACCTGATTTCTCAGAGCCATAATTAGCATTTTAATCAGTCTTTATCCTCTTTATCGCCAGGCCAATAACGCTGGTCTCGGTTATAGGCCGGTTTATCTAGCAGGCTTGCATTACCTAGAAACGCGATAACCTCCGGCACCGAAAGCGATGGCTCATTCTGAGATAAATAGGCGTTATTGACACTTTTATTCAAGAGGCTTTTATAACCATAAGCAATTTCTTTGTATATACCACGGAATGCAGGCAAGACTGAAAAATATTGAGCTAATTCGACAGACCGTCTGGTTTCCTCGTCACTCATCAATTCTTCATAAAGTTTCTCGCCCGGTTTAGTCCCAATTTCTTGAATTTCAATCCGCCCAGGGTCGTAACCGTAATACGGTCCCAATTCTTTAATCATAGCCTTTGCCAAGTCTTCAATGCGAACTACGGGCATCTTAGTAATGAATACTTCCCCGCCTTCTGCAAGCTCTGCAGAATCGATAACGAGGCTAACGGCGTCTTGAATGCTCATCACAAACCGCGTCATTTCCTTGTCAGTCAGAGTTACAGGGCCACCCTTGGCAATCTGATTATGGAAAATGGGGATGACAGAACCACTGGAACCCAATACATTACCAAAACGGGTTGAAGCGAAGATGGGGCCTTCTCCTCGCTTATGACTATTGGCCGCCGTCATCAGCCGCTCCCCCATCAGTTTGGAAGTGCCCATAACATTGGTCGGGTTCACCGCCTTGTCGGAGCTGGTAAAGATTACGCGCTCCACCTTGTTTTCTGTCGCCGCCGCAATGACATTCTGCACCCCCAGGATATTGGTCTGGACGGCCTGGTCGGGAGATCGCTCGCAGAGGATGACATGCTTGTAGGCGGCCGCATGAAACACAACATCGATACCGTTCATGCGACGGCACAGTTCATCCTTGTCACGAATATCTGCCACGAAGAAGCGAGCTCTGGGCTCCTCCAGCCAGGTCTGGTCGAGGAAAAACAACTGGCTTTCGTTATTGTCTATGCCAATCACTTCTTCAGCGCTGTACTGGTCACTCACCAGTAACTGGCGAATCAATTCTGATCCCACTGTTCCACAGGCACCGGTAACCAGAATACGCTTGTTGTTAAGTACTGAAGTCATGCAGTTGTCCCTTGTTTCAGGAAGTAGTCCACCGTAGCGGTCAGACCCTCGGTCAGGGTCATTTCAGGCTGCCATTTGAGCCTGGTGCGTGCCTTGGTGGTGTCTGAATAATTTCGTTTTACGTCCCCAACGCGGGTTTCGCCATTAGTGATGTTGATATTTTCAACACCTTTCTGCCGAAGGATGTCCACCAGTTGGTGGGTCATTTCGCCGACGGTGGTCTCCCGGTTGCTGGCAATCTGGAAGGTTTCGCCCCCAATACCCTGTTCGATTGCCGCCAGGGTAATGGCTTTTGTCAGATCTTCTATGTAAATGAAATCTCTTGTTTGAGTACCGTCCCCGTATATCTCCAGAGTCCGCCCCTCCAGGGCCTCCCGAATAAACTTGGCTACCACACTGCTTTTGTGGACAGAGCCAGGCCCATACACGTTGCCAAATCGCAGTGCGACGGTGTCTATTCCAAAACTGCGTTTATAGGCAGAACAGTAACCCTCGCCGGCCAACTTGCTGGCACCGTATGGTGAAACCGGGTGCGGGGGCAGCTCCTCATGGATCGGCGGTTCCACTTCACCGGCCGGGGCGCCACTGGAAGCAAATATAAAGCGACTGACCTGATTGTGCCTGGCGGCCTCCAACATGTTGAACGTGCCCAGTACATTGGCCATACAATCCTTGCGCGGGTCTTCCACCGAGGGGCCTACGCCGGTGTTGGCGGCAAGGTGGACGATGACATCAACATTACTGGCAACGGCCTGGGTCATGGTTTCGTCCAGAATATCGCCCACCACCAACTCCACTTGCCCCGCCATTTCAGTTAGCCCGGCTGTGCTCTTTTCGGCAAAATCCGCCACCAGAGACAGATCTGCCCGGGTGCCGGTGCTCAGGTTGTCCAGCACGCGAATATAATGGCCTCCCTGCGCCTGCAGGATGCGGATCAGGCTGGAGCCAATAAAACCACAACCCCCGGTTATCAACCATTTCATCCCCATTTCACCCCCTTGAAGATAATGTCTTTGCGGATGTTGTCGCGGTATTTTTCCACCACTTCAAATAACCCGTGCATCACCTCTTCCGTCAGGTAATGTGGCTCTACGCCAATGTTCTGTAATCCCTGGTAGGTTGGGTTGTAATAATGCTCTTCTGCTTCACGCCGGGGGTTGGGGATGGACTTGACCTCTACCTTGTGATCCCTGGCATTGCCCACATTCCGGGTCAGCTCTGCCAGTTGATTGACGCTAAAGGTTTCCATAATCTGGTTGAAGATGCGCAGTTCACCCGTTTTCGCTGGCGTCTTCTCCGAAGCGTGGACGCATTGCAGCGTGTCTTTGATGTTCAGGTAACCCCGGGTTTGCCCGCCTTTGCCATAGACGGTCAGCGGATAACCCACCACGGCCTGGGTAACAAATCGGTTGACGATGGTGCCGAAAATCTCATCGTAGTTGAATAGGGTGCTGAGGCGGGAGTCGATAATGGATTCATCAGTTTCAGTACCGTATACCGGGCCCTGCATCAGATCGGTAACTTTGAGATCCCACATGCGCACGGCAAACCACATCAGATCCGTGTCCATCACCTTGGTGGTGTGGTACAGGCTTCCGGCGGCGCGGGGAAACAGGAAGGTCCCCTTGCGCCCCTTATGTTCAATCTCAAGCCAGCCCTCTTCAATGTCGATGTTTGGGGTTCCGTATTCGCCCATGGTACCCAGCTTGATGATGTGGGTGTCCCTGGAGAAGTCCCTCACCGCCCAAAGCAGATTGTTGGTTACCCGCAGGTTGTTAACCAGGGTAATGTCGGCATGCTTGTAATCCATCAACGAGTAGGGAGCCGAAGGTTGCTCCGCGTAATGGATAACAGTTTCAGGCAGTCCGGTGTATGTTTTGTCCACAGCCCACTGATAGGTCACTTGGCCATTAAATAATTGACGCATGATTTCAGGGTCTGCCAGATCACCGATTACTACCTTTATCTCGTGGCCGGTTTTTTCATGCCAGATCTTGGCACGCTCAATCAGGTTGGGCACGGGATAAAGCATGCCTGTATCGAGTTCTGTGCAGGCGTTTCGGCGGAAGTAGTTGTCTACCACCGTTACCTGATAACCACGATTGGAAAAATACATGGCAGTTGGCCAGCCCAGATAACCGTCGCCGCCGAGGATAAGAATATGGGACATTTTTTACTCCAGTTCAGAACGTTTACTTTATTTAACTTTAACAAACCCGGATATAAAACTATATTAAAGCCAAGCAAAATGTTAATCAATAAATCCTAAAACTTATAAAATTCCAAAAATATATTCTATGAAAACTGGCTTTTTTTATCTTTTAATTTATCCAAAAATCTTAAAAAAACAGGGAATCGAATAATAAACATGAACCCAATCTGGCGAAACCCCAAATACTTACATTTAAAACTTTTTTCCATCAGTTTATTTGCAGTTGCATAACGTCGGCCTCGAGCATAAATTGTTGCAAACCGCATATACATTGCAGCATAACCAGCCTTAATCACTGCAGAATCGACGCCAGCATCCAGCGCTGCCCTTAACGCACGATGGTTTGCGTAAAAATTACGCCACTTTGTCTCAATCGGAGCCGAGTCCACACCAGCGCCGTGCTTTCTGTAAGCGCCAAGAACTTGGTCAATGTATATAATAGAACCGAACGACGCATTAACAATATTGCAATAATAGTCAATCGCTCTAGCGCTGGAGTACTTGGAAAACCCAAGATTGGACAAAGCAGAACGTCGATAAGCCTTACTGCTATGAGTAATATAATTACCGTAAATCACTAAATCTTCTATCGAAGATATACGCTTTTTTGTTCTATTTCCGTTAAAACCTAAAGTCTTCCCGAATGAATCAACAATGCACACTTTATGGAATACTAGTGCACACTCGGGGTGCTTTCGGAAAACGTCTACCTGGCTCTGAAGTTTTCCTGGATAAAAGTAATCATCACCATCACAATAAGCGATATAATCACCTCGGCTAACCTCGATCACCTTGGCCATATTTTTCTTTGCACCAACATTCACATCCCAGAAAACAGTTTTTATTAGATCCGGATATTCACGAGCGAAATCTTCAATTATTGCCCTAGAACCATCTGTTGAATTATCGTCCCCAATGATTATCTCAAAATCAAAATTCGTTTTTTGCTGAACCACACTCAAAAGGCAATTTGATATATAATTTTCGAAGTTATAACAAAGAACGGTGACGCTTACTAACGGCTTATTTACCACATCTGGCCT
>CAMPIG010000393.1 GCA_946886255.1 uncultured Cellvibrio sp.
ACCACGCGCTTCTCAGCTTGGTTTAAGCCAGGCGCCTTTACATTCACTCAGCTCAAGGCAAGCCCTTGAGCTAATCCCCTTCTGTGATTATTCGATCAGTTCAAAAATCGAGCAAAATCAACATTCCCTGCCATCGCCCATTGAACTGCTTGTATACAAGTATTATCATCGGGCCGCATTTACATGTATACAAGTACTCAAGAGGCTAGAGCGCCGAAGCGGTTCGCCGCGCAAGCACTTAATAGTCCCCCCATAATAATCAGTGCAGGAAATCCTATGAACACAAAATACACGCGTCCGATGTTTAAAATTAGTATGCTCAGCCTGGCTATCGCCACGGCAACTGAAGCTAATGCTCAGTTGATCGAGGAAGTGGTGGTAACGGGTTACAGAGCGAGTTTGCAAAGCGCTTTGGATACAAAACGCGATTCAAATGGTGTTGTAGACGCCATCAGTGCTGAAGATATCGGTAAATTCCCCGATACCAACCTGGCCGAATCCTTACAGCGCATCACCGGTGTTTCTATCGACCGCAGTGGTGGAGAAGGGCGCCAAATTACCGTTCGCGGTCTCGGCCCACAATTTAATACCGTGCTGTTCAACGGCCGTCAAATGCCCAATGCCAACGCTAGCCGTGGCTTCAACTTCGATACCGTTGCCGCTGAGATGGTGAGTGGTGTTGAAGTATTTAAAACCTCAACCGCCGCAACACAATCAGGCGGGATCGGTGCAACGATCAATGTGAAAACCGCACGGCCGCTCGATCTGGGCACTAAAGTGGCAGGTTCTATCAAAGGCCTGAAAGAGAGCAACGTAGATGATGTAACGCCGTCTGTGTCGGGTCTGTTCAGCACCACGTTCAACGACAACTTCGGTGTTCTCGCTGCCATCAGCTTTCAAGAACGCGATTACCAGAGTGATTCCGTAGACCAGCGCCGTTGGGATTGGCGCTCACGCCGCCCTGCCACGCTGGGTACTTACCTCCCATTGCCCGATGCAGATGGCAATATCCAAAACGTCGATTTCTATCCCACGCAAACTGTGATCAAGCGTCAGGATTTTCAACGCGAACGCCTGAACGGCAGCCTGGTGTTCCAATACGAGCCGGCTGATAACCTGACCCTGACCCTCGACGCACAATACTCAGACCTGCAACAGGAAGGCCTGGAGTACGAGAGCGCTGCCTGGTACGGCTACGGCGACAATGAACAATATGAAGTTGACGGCAATGGCACCATCGTCAGTCGCACCGTGACCGATGCGGGCCTGGACTTCTTTGTTAACAACCCCGTCACGCAAGAAACCGGCTTGAGCACCGGCATCGAAGCCGATTGGGATATTACCGATTCATCCAACCTGGTCATCGCCTACAGCCAATCAAAGGCAGAAGCACAACCGGACAACCAGGCGAACATCAGCCGTTCAGACGTACAGGCGGCGCCGCTCTCGTTCACCTTTGAAATTCGTGATGACATTGCCAGCCACTACTACGACAACGCGGACATCTCCCTTGCCAACGCCCGCATCTGGCAATACGACGGCTACTCAGACCCGCGTACCGACGAAATTGACCAGGCGCGTGTGGACTACACCTTTACCCAAGACACGCTCACGCTGAAAGCTGGCGCCATGTTTACCGATCAAACCAAAACCATTCAGCAATACCAATCCACCGGTGGTGGTGTGTTGCAAGGTAAGTACACTCTGGTAGGTGACGATCCAACGACCAGCCTCTTCCGTACCGTTGAAGAAGCGAGTGCAGCGGGCTATGCAGTGAGAACCATGGACCACGGCGTTCTGGGTGAGCTGGCTTATTTCTCTTTTGATCCGTTAGCATTTAACAGCTGGGTACAACATGCGCAGCAAGATCCAACCGCGACAGACGCGCAAAAAAATCTCAGCGCATCGACATTAGTACTTCAACCAAACTGGTCTGAGATTAATGAGGAAACCACCGCGTTCTATGTAGAAGCGACCAAGTCTTACGACATCAGCGGCCGCGACCTGACTGTGGTAGCCGGTGTGCGTTATGAAGACACAAAAATTGATTCCACTTCACTGGAAAGAACGCTGCTGTCACTGACGCCGCCAGCGGTGGAAGGTGAGAACTACATACGCGAATTCGCTGAGAACGTGCCGTTTACCGACAAGGGTGATTACGACGTATTCCTGCCTAACCTGTCGGTTAAATACGATCTGCTGGAAGATGTGATTGTGCGTTTTGCTGCATCGCGCACCATTACCCGTCCGGAGCTGACCGACATGAGATCATCGCGTGATTTCGGGGATATCCGTGAAGGAGAATCAGGTATCGGTAGCGCTGGTAACCCCAACCTTGAACCTTTTATGTCCGACAACTTTGATCTGTCGGCTGAATGGTACATCAACGATTTTGATTACATCTCCATTGGTGCATTCTCAAAATCCATTGATAACTTTGTGGTTACTGAAGCTGCGCCAGAAGTCATCACCGGTGTAACTGATCCAGCAACTGGCCAGGATGTGGTGTATGAAATTCGCCGTCCGCGCAACCTCGATACCAAAGAAGTCTCCGGTATTGAAGTGGGTGGGCAACACTTCTTTGGTGAATCAGGTTTCGGCATGATCGCCAACGCGACCTTCGTATTTGCTGATCCGGAATATGATTACGACACACCGCTGGGCGAAGTCCCGACAGCGGATGCCGTAGTGGGTGTTAGTGACTCCGCTAACCTGATAGGCTTCTACGAGAATGGTCCGTTCCAGATCCGGGTGGCATACAACTGGCGAGATTCATTTATCCGTGGCTTCCAATACTACTACTCCAGCACCAGTAATGAGCCGGTGGTTGTGGAAGATTACTCACAGATCGATATCTCCATGAGCTATGAGTTGACTGAGAACGTCAGTGTTTTCCTCGAAGGTATCAACGTTACCGAAGAGGGCTCGCGCATTCATGGTAGAAAAGACAACCACATGTTCAACAAAACTGAAGGTGTCGGACGTTATGCCCTGGGTGTTAGAGCTAGCTTCTAATTCTCACTGGTATTAACTACCCAAAAAGGCCATTCTTGTAATGGCCTTTTTGCATTTTTACCTCAAGGTTTTTTATTGCTTATGAATGCCCATCACATAAAATCCATACTGATTGTCGGCGGCGGTGCAGCCGGTTGGCTAACTGCCGGTATCCTGGCTGCTCGTCACGGTGAAAGCATTCAGATCACCTTAATCGAATCCGCAGACGTACCCATTATCGGCGTCGGCGAAGGCAGCTGGCCATCGCTGCGCAATACCCTGCGCGATATGGGAATTTCCGAGACAGATTTTTTTCAGGAATGCGATGCGTCCTTTAAGCAAGGCGTTAAATTTATAAACTGGCGTTCGGAAAACGAACCCAATTTTTACTATCACCCCTTTTCATTACCTATCGGTTTCCTTGAACGTAATATCGCCGCTTGGTGGATTGCCGGCGAACAACAGGGCGCGTTTGCCGATGCGGTTTGTGCACAGCAATATTTGTGTGAAAGAAACCTCGCACCGCGCACCGCCGATACACCGGAATACAAATCCCACGTCAATTACGGCTACCATCTGGATGCCGGAAAATTTGTGACCTTTTTAAGCCGACACTGTAAAACGGTGTTGGGGGTGAAACATGTCATAGGCACCATCCACAAGGTTAATCAGGACGAAAGCGGTATCACCAGTATTGAAACCCGTGAGCAACAACATTTCCACGCCGATCTGTTTATTGACTGCTCCGGTTTAAAATCCCTGCTGCTCGGCGAAACACTGGGCGCAAAATTTATCGACAAAAGTGATCAACTGTTTATCGACAGCGCCGTCGCCGTGCAAGCACCCTGCGCCAGCGACACCTCGCCCATACTTCCCTACACCGTCGCCCACGCACAGGATGCCGGCTGGATCTGGGACATTGGCCTCTACAGCCGCAAAGGTATCGGCCACGTCTATTCCAGCCGACACATGTCGGAAGACCAGGCCACCGCGATTCTCGGAAACTATGTAGGTGCTGGCTTTGAAACATTAACACCCCGAAAGCTCACCATCCCCTGCGGGCACCGCGAACGCTTCTGGATTAAAAACTGCGTCGCCATCGGCATGGCCGCCGGTTTTATCGAACCGCTCGAAGCTTCCGCGCTGGTGATGGTGGAACTCGCTGCGAATTATATTCGCGATCAATTGCCGCAACACACATCGGTCATGCCCATCGTCGCCAAACGGTTTAATGATTTACAGACCTACCGCTGGAACAACATCGTAGATTTCCTCAAGCTCCACTACGTGCTAAGCGAACGCAGCACTGGCTTCTGGAAAGACAACCGAGACCCTGCAACGCTATCGGATTCGTTAAAAGAATCACTGCAACTTTGGCAATACCACGTGCCTTATAAGAAAGATTTTCTGCACAAGGAAGAAGTGTTTCCTGCGGCCAGTTATCAATATATTTTGTACGGCATGAGCTTAAGGCCGGCATTGCAGCTTTCATTTAATGAAAATGAACAAGCCATCTTTAATCGTATGCGGCAGGATAATGAAAAGATGAAGGAAGGGTTAGGGCGGATGT
>CAMPIG010000394.1 GCA_946886255.1 uncultured Cellvibrio sp.
GTGAGTTTGTCGCAACGTCCAAAATTTTTGTATTGAAAAAAGATGCGTTTTACGGACACCCAGCTGGTTTAGTGGATTTGCCGGGTATGACACCGGACTCGCCACAAATCGCTTGGAAAAAAGTTCGTGACAAACGCCAGAAGGCCGTTGTTCTGTTGCCGCAGAATCGTGTAGCCAATTCTCCAGGACATCCAGTTTGGGATACAACGGGCGGTCGTTTTGGCCCTTTCTCCGGACATATGTTTATTGGCGATCAAACGCAGTCCAATTTGCTGCGGGTGGTGACGGAAACTGTTGATGAAGTAGAACAGGGCGTAGTTATTCCTTTTGCCGCAGGTCTTGAGTCAGGTGTGATGCGGCCGGTATTTTTGGCTGATGGCAGTTTATTGTTAGGCCAAACCGGACGTGGTTGGCAGGCAAAAGGCGGGCATGTTGCAAGCTTACAGCGCATTGTGCGAGACAATCAGGCCTTGCCGACGGCTATATTTAGTGTTTCAGCCCGTGCTGACGGCTTCGAAATTAAATTTACTAAACCAGTTTTGGCTGTACCTGGGGTCGCGAGTTCAGCGCAGCTGTTAAAACTTTCCTCCTGGGTGTACCGTGATGCACCCGACTATGGTTCCGAAGTTATGGATGAACGGGAGGAGCCTATAAAGAACCTGACGTGGTCGGATGATAAAACGTCCCTTTTTGTTCACCTGACTTCAACAAAACAGGCGAATGTTCACCCTCAGCAAACAGCGCGCGTCTATTATTTCTCTGTCGATGCAAAAGGGCTATATGGAGAGGAGGCACCTCCTTCCCTGGAAGCTTATTACACGCTCTATCGCTTTCCCGCCGACTAATCTGTATTAATTGCGCTTTAATTCCTGCTGCCCTGACTGGGCTGCAGGAATTTTTTTATCCATCGGGGTGTCTTTTCCTTTTCCGGTGAATATTCTTTGCGGTCTGGATGGATTTTATGCATTAACTTTGTTTAGATGCGATGGCATGTGAGCGAGGTGCTGCGGGTTTATGAAATCATCAACAGGCATATTGACCATAGATTTATCTGCCATTCAGTCGAATTGGCGCTGTATTAATAATCAACTCTCCGGCAAGACTTCGGCGGCGGCAGTAATCAAAGCTAATGCGTATGGGTTGGGTGCCGCTTATGTTGGCCCAGCACTTTACCAGGCGGGATGCAGAGAGTTTTTTGTAGCAACTCTCGAAGAAGCTTTGGCTGCACGCCAGTACCTGAAACCTGAAGCAGTGGTTTATGTTTTAGGCGGTGTGCGTTCCGGCGCCGAATCTCTGTTCTTGCAAAATGGGCTTTCCCCGGTATTGTTTACATTGGAAGATATTCGGCGTTGGTTGGCCTGCACCCAAAAGCTTGATGCGCCACCTGCGTGTGCCATTAAAATTAATACCGGTATGACGCGGCTTGGCTTGGATATTCTGGAATGGTTGTCATTGCTGGCTTCGGAGAAGGAGCTGCAGTCGCTTCACCCTGCTTTAATAATGAGCCATTTGGCGTGTGCCGATGAGCCGGAACATCCGTTTAACCACAAACAGTTGGCTCATTTTCAGGCGCTGGCGGATGCATCCCGATCATTGTTGCCAAACACGCGTTTTAGTTTGGCTAATTCCTCAGGTATTTTTCTTGGTTCCCAATGGCATTTTGATCTTGTTCGACCGGGAGCCGCCCTCTACGGCGTTAATCCCCAACCATCAAAGCCTTCGCCGCTTAAACCAGTTGTGCGGCTGGCCTTACCTGTTTTGCAGGAGCGTGAGCTATCCGAGAATGCGGATATTGGTTATGGGGCAACTGCGCAAGCTTCTCCATCAACTCGGCTCGCCGTTGTTGCGGGAGGGTATGCTGATGGCTTGCATCGCATCATCGGTCGGCAAGGTTTCGGTATGGTCGATAATCATCGGGTCCCGGTGGTTGGTCGCATCTCAATGGATACAACGATCTTTGATGTTTCAGCGTTAGATATGAAGCGTGACCCCAGCATGATACAGGTGCTTAATGATGAGCTGACTGTTGATAGCTGGACGGTGCTAACAGGAGCACTGGGCTACGACATTCTCACGAGTCTGGGATACCGTTATCGACGCCTTTATTTGAAAGATGGGGTATCGATTGAGCAGGAGTCATTCTATGAATGATGACTCTCTCCAGCGAATTCTGCTTCTGCTGGCCGACGGCCAATTTCATTCCGGGCAGGAGTTGGGCGAAATACTAGGTGTGAGCCGAACCGCTGTCTGGAAGCACTTGCAAAAACTTGAGGGCCTGGGTGTTTTGCTTGAGTCGATAAAGGGTAAGGGATACCGTCTTTGCGGTGGGCTTGATTTGCTCGATTCGGAACGTATTTGGTCGCAATTATCGCAGGAAGCCAAGAGCTTGCTGTCCGAGCTTGATATTCACACCATCATCGATTCCACCAATAATCACACCATGCGATGCGCCGTAGATCGTGAGAATGGTTATATCTGCCTTGCCGAGCAGCAAACCGCAGGGAAGGGGCGGCGCGGGCGCCAATGGGTCAGTCCCTTTGGGAAAAATATCTATTTATCCGCTTTATGGAATTTTAATGGTGTTGCTTCATTGGAGGGTTTAAGTTTGGCGGTCGGCGTTGTCATTGCTGAGACATTAGAGCAGCTAGGCATAATGGGCGTGCAATTGAAATGGCCAAACGACGTACTGTGGCGACAGCGCAAACTGGCGGGGATTTTACTGGAGGTGACGGGTGATCCGGCTGGCCACTGTCAGGTTGTGGTAGGAATTGGAATAAATGCCTCTATGCCGAGATCCAGCGCGCTCACAATTGATCAACCGTGGGTCGATCTTGAGACAATCCAGGCGGAGCTCAATATTGCTCAACATATTACCCGGAATGACTTGGTCGCAGCCCTGTTAACACATTTGTTGCCTCTCTTGCACAACTATGCTGGTCAGCAGTTCGCAGCTTACCGCGAGCGTTGGGAAAGGCTAAATGTGTACGCTCAACAGCTCGTTGAGTTGCACACGGCGAAATCGGTTATCGGTGGGAGAATGCTGGGCGTGGATAACTCTGGGGCTTTGCGTTTGGGTACAGAGGAAGGGGAAGCGCTGTTTCATGGTGGTGAAATATCCTTGAGGGCGCGCAATGATTCTGCAGATTGACAGGGGCAATACAAGGCTTAAGTGGCGGCTGCGAAAAAATCTGACTGATATAGCGCGTGGTGCCATCCTGAACGAGGAAGGTTATTCCTCGCTCGCGGATGTACTGTCTGGTCAGCCAATACAGAAAATTGTGGTTGTCAGCGTGTTGGGCGACGAGCAGGATCAACTGTTTACGCGCTGGGCAGAAAAGACATTCGACGTGACCCCTCGTTATGTCAAAACAGAATCTGCATGTGCGGGAGTAATTAATGGTTACCACTTTCCTGAACGTCTCGGAGTCGATCGATGGTTAGTGATGCTCGCTGGTTTTACCCGTGCTAAAGGTTCGTGTGTGATAGTTGATTGTGGTAGTGCGATCACTGTGGATTTACTCGATCGAAAGGGCATGCATCATGGAGGATATATTGCGCCGGGCTTCGTTGCCATGCAGCGCGCATTGTCTGTGAATACACAGGGAGTGAAGCTGCTCAATGAAGCGGTTGCAGATGACCTTGTTCCTGGGCGGGACACTGCATCTGCTGTTTCTTCCGCACGAACTGTTATGATCGTCGGTTTAATTCAGCAAGCGATGCGACAGCTCTCCACCATTGATGAAGACTTGGGCTCGTCGCCGGCACTCATGCTAACTGGTGGTGATGGACAGAGTTTAATGAAATTTTTTGATGCGGCGTTATTTGTCCCGGATCTGGTTTTTGAGGGGCTTGAATTGGTATTTCCCGCCGAATAATTATTGTTCTATGAGGATGCGTTATCTATGCGTTCGATTTTTTTATCTTTGGTGGCTATCAATGTCATCGTTTTATTGATGCAGTTATTTGTGGGGAATCCAGAACCTGCAAGGTCGGATTTTACACCGCCTGCGGGAGCGTTGAATGGAGCCATACTAAAGATGCGTAACGAGACGGAGCGCGAGGTGGCGACAAAAAAAAATGAAATAGAAAAAAGCTCCGCTGCCAATAATACCGAGATGTGCACGATGGTTGGGCCTTATGCACAATTGCTTCACGCTGAATATTTGGTAGAAAGGTTGGCGGCGATGGATGCGCGCGCAGTGATTAAATCGGTTGAGGTTCCTGATAGTGTTGCTTATTGGGTATATCTGCCACCGGAGATGTCGGAAAAAGAAGCCTTGCGCCGCTTATATGAAATTCAGGCGAAAAGTATCGATAGCTACATCATCCCCTCGGGTGAATTGGCAAACGGTATCTCGTTCGGAATGTTTAATGATCAATCCGCGGCACAAGCGCGCTTAGAAGAAATTCGTATACAGGGCTATCAACCAAAACTTCGCGAAGTTGAGCGGACGCACAGCGAAACCTTGGTAACACTAGCGCCCGGTGATGCTGAAAAAATAGACAATGCGTTTTGGGTAGATTTGTTGAAACAGCAAACAGTCATCTAAAAAATACA
>CAMPIG010000395.1 GCA_946886255.1 uncultured Cellvibrio sp.
TTGCCGAGGGTTTATCCAGACTGTTGGCTGACACCTACACACTTTATTTAAAAACACACAACTTCCATTGGAATGTTACCGGCCCGATGTTTCAAACCCTGCATTTGATGTTTGAAACCCAGTACACCGAATTGGCATTGGCGGTTGATGCCATTGCAGAGCGGATTCGGTCCATCGGTTTCCCCGCCCCGGGGACTTACAAAAAATATGTCGAACTCAGTTCCATTAAAGAAGATGAGGGAATTCCCAAAGCAGAGGACATGATCCGTCTGTTGGTAGAGGGCCAGGAAGCCGTGGTGCGCACGGCACGTTCGCTTTTCCCGGTGGTAGAAAAAGCCAATGACGAAGCGACCGCAGACCTGCTGACCCAGCGCATTCAGTTACACGAGAAAACAGCCTGGATGTTGCGCAGTTTGCTTGAATAACGTCAAACTCTGCGATTAGGTCTCTCATGAAGCCCGGCCAATTGGTCGGGCTTCTTTATTTGTTATCATAGCGGCCATTCGAAAGAGGTCAGTTTTTATGGCAGTTGAGTGGTCAGATTTAAGGCAATACCTGGAGGGTGTGATGACGCGTGATAGTCATCGCCTGGGGCGCCGGTTACAGGATATTGAGAAGCTTGCGCGCGCTGAAATAGATTACCTGTCCCAATTACAAAAATGGGAACAGCAGGTATTGGCCTCGCATACACTCGTCAAGCAGCGCGAGCAATCTGCCGCCGCGCCGATCCACTTTCCCGATCTGCCGGTGTGTGAGAAGCGTGAAGATATTGCTGCCTTGATCGCTGCCAATCAGGTTGTGGTATTGGCTGGTGAAACGGGTTCCGGTAAAACGACCCAAATTCCCAAGATTTGTTTGTCCCTCGGTCGTGGTGTTAAAGGCATGATCGGGCACACTCAGCCGCGACGTATTGCCGCGCATACAGTGGCGTCCCGTATTGCGGAGGAATTGCAATCCCGCATGGGCGAAAAGGTCGGTTATCAAGTCAGGTTTAGTGACCAGTCCAATGACCAAACGCTGATCAAGGTAATGACTGATGGCATTTTGCTGGCAGAAATTCAACACGATCGGTTTCTTTCCCGCTACGACACCCTGATTATTGACGAGGCGCACGAGCGCAGTCTCAATATTGATTTTCTTCTGGGTTACCTAAAACAGTTGCTGCCACGTCGCCCGGATCTGAAATTAATCATTACCTCTGCGACCATCGATGTGCAGCGTTTTGCCACACACTTTAACGATGCACCAGTGATTGAAGTGTCCGGGCGTACTTATCCGGTGGAGGTTTGGTATAGGCCGCCGTTTAGCACAGCGAGTGAAGAAGGCGAGGGCAGTGACCGGGATGATGACCAATACCAGCAGATCATCGACAGTATTCACGAAATTGAGCAGCACGAAAAGCAACAGGGCAAGCGCGGCGGCGACATTCTGATATTTATGAGTGGTGAGCGGGATATCCGTGAAGCCGCCAATGCCATTCGAAAAGCACAGTTTCCTCATTTTGAGGTAATACCCTTTTACGCGCGCCTGAGTCTTGCTGAGCAACAAAAGGTCTTTGCACCACATATCGGGCGGCGCATTGTATTGGCTACTAACGTGGCGGAAACATCCATCACCGTGCCGGGGATTCGTTATGTTATTGATCCCGGTTTTGCCCGGATCAGCCGTTACAGTTATCGCACCAAAGTTCAACGCTTGCCCATCGAACCTATCTCCCAAGCCAGTGCCAATCAACGCAAAGGTCGTTGCGGACGGGTCAGTGAAGGTATTTGTATTCGCTTATACAGCGAGGAAGACTTTCTGTCGCGGCCTGAGTTTACCGATGCAGAAATTCTGCGCACGAATCTCGCCGCCGTTATTTTGCAGATGTTGCAATTGCGCATGGGCGACATCCACAAATTTCCGTTTATCGACAGCCCGGATCATCGCCTGATCAGTGATGGCTTTAAATTATTGGAAGAGCTTCAGGCGGTCGACACCAAAAATCAGCTCACGCCGATAGGTCAACAATTGACGCAACTGCCTGTTGATCCGCGCTTCGGACGTATGCTGGTTGCCGCACAGGCATTCACCTGCGTGCGAGAGGTGCTGATTATCATCAGCGCCTTATCGGTACAAGATCCACGCGAACGCCCTGTGGAAAAACAACAGGCTGCTGATCAATCGCATCGTCGTTTCTGGGTGGAGCATTCAGACTTTCTCGCTTACGTAACCTTGTGGGATTACTTTGAGGATCTGCGGCAAAACTTGTCGCAGAATCAATTGCGTAAGCAAAGTAAAAAAGAGTTTTTATCTTACTTACGGTTACGCGAATGGCGGGACATCCATCATCAATTGCGCCTCACGTTAAAACCCCTGAACCTGAAGGAAAATACTGAACCGGCGAATTTCGAAGCGGTTCATCGTGCGTTGTTGACCGGCTTATTAGGTAATCTGGGTTTTAACAGCGAAGAGCGAGACTACGCCGGAGCGCGCAACCGTAAGTTTGCAATCTTCCCGGGGTCATCACTCGTTCGCAAAACACCCAAATGGATAATGGCTGCAGAGTTACTGGAAACCTCTCGTCTTTACGCTCACACCGTCGCCAGAATCGAGCCTGAATGGGCACTCGGTGCGGCGGAGCATTTGGTAAAGCGACAGTATTTTGAGCCCCATTACGACAGTCGTAGCGGGCAAGTGATGGCCTATGAAAAAGTTAGCCTGTATGGCCTGGTGTTGATTGAAAAACGCAGTATCAGTTACAGCCAGATAGATGCTGCACAATGTCGTGAGGTTTTTATTCGTGCAGCGCTGGTCGAGGGACAATACAACGATCATCCGAAGCGTCGACAGTTACAACGACAGAAACCTCTGGACGACTTCTTTGCGCATCAACAGGCGCTGCTGAAGGAGTTGGACGATCTGGAATCCAAAGCGCGACGTCGGGATATTCTTGCCGACGAGCAGGTATTATTTGATTTTTATGATGAGCGTCTGCCGCAACACGTTATTAATTTTGCCGGTTTTGAGTCCTGGCGCAAAAAAATGGAGCATGACAATCCGCGCCTGTTGTTTATCGATCGGGAACGCTTGATGCGGCACAGTGCGGGTGACGTGACCGAAGCACAATTCCCCAATGAATTGGAGTGGCGCGGTATGGTTTTTCCGCTCACCTACCATTTTGAACCGGGCCATCAGGACGACGGTGTCAGCTTGCACGTGCCGGTCAGTGTGTTGCACCAGGTTCCGGAACATCGTCTCGAATGGTTGGTGCCGGGCATGTTGCGCGATAAATGTATCAACCTTGTAAAGAGTCTGCCCAAACATTTACGCAAACACTTTGTGCCGGTGCCGGACGTCGTGGATAAAGCCCTGGCGGCAATGGCACCGGATAACAAGCCACTAACAGAAGCATTAACGCTGCAATTGAAACGCCAAACGGCGATAGATGTTCCGGCAGATGCCTGGCAGCCGGCGCAACTGGATAATTTTTATCGCTTTAATATCAAGGTGATGGATGATCGCGGTAAATGCATTGCGGGCGATCGTGATCTTGTGAGTTTACGGGAGCGTTATCGCGAACAGGTCCAACAAAATATCCAATCCGCCGCAACCGATATTGAACGTGACAATATCCTGACCTGGGATTTTGATGAACTGCCGCTAAGCGTACAGTTGCAACGCGCGGGGATCAGTATTCGGGCTTATCCGGCGGTGGTCGACAAACATCAATCTGTTGCCTTGCAAATGCTAGACAACCCGCAACAGGCCCGTCACATGACCCAGCGTGGCCTTTCGCGTTTGTATGTACTGGAAGCCGTGCAGGCGGTTAAATATTTACAAAAAGAATTACTAAAAGGGCAGGAGCTAGCCTTGTCGGTGGCGGGTATCGGTAATCGCGATCAGGTGGTTGATGACATCTTGATGGCTACCTTTTGTCAATTATGCCTGCCGGATCAACAGGATTTGCCGCGTAACCGACAAGCGTTTGATGATCGATTGAACCGTGTGCGTGAGCAACTGATCAGCTATGCGCAGGAAAGTGCTGCAATCCTGCTGGCCAGTTTAAAACTCCTGGTTGAAGTGCGTAAGCAATTGAAACAGCACAAAAATGCCTTGGCTTTAGCCTTTACCCTGAGTGATATCCAGCAACAGCTGCAACAGTTGTTCTATCCCGGTTTGATGTACAGCACACCGCGCGATTGGCTGGAACAATATCCGCGTTACTTGCGCGCAATTCTGGCACGTCTGGAAAAAGCGCTGTTGAATCCCCAAAAGGATCGCATCGCTATCGCAGAGATTCAGGCGGCATGGCAACGTTTGAATGACTTCCTGGCAAAAGAAGGCGAGTTTCAGTTGGCGCAAAAATCATCGCTGCAAACTTATCGGTGGTGGGTGGAGGAATTGCGGGTTTCGCTGTTCGCCCAAACGCTCAAGACCCAGATACCTATCTCAAGTAAACGACTGGATAAGCAGTGGCAGTTGGTTCTGGAACAGCGTTAACAAAATTTAATGTAACGAACCGCAAAGTTGTGCATCTACAGCCCATCAAGA
>CAMPIG010000396.1 GCA_946886255.1 uncultured Cellvibrio sp.
GTTGTGGTTGATTATCGACGTTATAGTCGACTTTGAGTTACGATTAGACATTGCTCAAAATCATCGCACTTAGCCCGGTGGTATTTTTCAGATAAAAATTAATGCTGTCATCAAAGGATTGAATCAGCTCATTGTTATGGAAAAACGAAACACCCAATGGCAAGGTATAACGAAAATCTGTGGCGAACCGCAACGCGGTGTAATTGTCATCGATTTCGTAATCCGGATCGATAACAAACGAATCCGTATACACCTCGTTGTAATAGGCCAAGCCGGATCTTAACGATAAAGCCGACTTACTGTTTTCCCAAAATTGATAACCGGCCCCGGAACCCAGCGTGTAGTAATTATCGATACCCCGTGCTTCTTCCACACCCAAGGCGACATTGTTAGACCAGAACCAGCGTTCGCGAAAGAACCAGTCAAGGCCATAGCTGAGGTTCCATTTTTCCGGCGGCTCGGAGTACCACCAGGATGCACGCGCGTATTCTCCGCCCAAGGTGTGGCGGAATTCGCTGCGCCGCAGGGTAAACTCCGTTTGAATATTCCATTCATCACGCACCTCATTACCACGGGAATAAGCACCCCATAAGTTGATGCGTCCGTGGTGGATGTATTCGCCTTCCACGAAGGTCTCGTAAGGCGTCATGACCTTAACTGACAGGAGCGGCGTGCGCACCATACGCGAGCGGAGCCCGCAGTAATACACCAGATTTTCGGCTTCCATGTTTTCCAACATACAAGGAATATCATTGCCGCTGATCTTGAAAGGCTTGGAACTGACAATATTTTTTACCTTATTTTTTTTGATATTGAGTTCACCGAAATTGGTCGATTTCCATATCACGCTGTCGCCTTCCAGTCGAACGAATTCGCCTTCCGCACGATCACCATTCGTCAGTTCCAAATAACCCGCATGGGTCTGTACGCTGGTCACTATAAGCGTCAGGAATAACCAGAAAAACTTCACTCGCTCACCTTTACATCTCAAAATGTGTCTGCCCACGATTACAATAGTCGCCTCCGGTGGGCGCAATGCAAAAAGTGTTAATTAACGTAATTGATGCCACCGGCCCGGTTTAATTCCCATAGGACGAGGTTATGCATCCAACCATCTCCAACAAAGAAGCGATTTTTCTTGCGCTCAAGCAGGTCCCGCAGGGCAAGGTGGTCACTTATGGCCAATTGGCCCGGCTTGCCGGTTTACCCGGCGCGGCGCGCCTGGCTGGCAGTGTGTTGCGCGATTTACCGAAAGGCACGCGCCTGGCCTGGCACCGGGTGATCAATGCCCAAGGCAAATTATCTCTGCCACCGGACTCACCCAGTTATCAGGAACAGATCCGTCGTCTGGCAGCAGAAGGAGTAGAAATCCATAACGGGAAAATCAATTTACTGCGGTTCGGATGGAACAGTTGACCCATCTTCCGCGCGAAGCGCATCGCGCTCACGGCGTTTAAAGACCTTGCTGATGGCAAGCAATAATAACAAGCCCGGAATCACCATCACGGCGGTGATGACAAAGAACAGTGCCCAATTACCATTCAGGCTATCCACCATCTGACCGCTGAATGACGACAACGAGGTACGCCCCAAACTACCCAGCGAGGCCAGCAAGGCATACTGTGATGCGGAAAAAGCGCGGCCGCTTAACCAACTGATAAACGATACAAAAGCCACCGACGAAAACGCAGAGGTGAAGTTATCCACCAGAATCGTGGCGAGAAATAAGGTTTCACTGGGTCCGGTAATCGCGATCCAGGCGAACATCAAATTACTCGCCGCCATGGTTGCACCGCCGATAAACAAGCCGCGCACAATGCCATAACGAATATTGATCGCACTGCCGATCAGCGTGAAGATGATCGTCATAATCCAGCCCACCATCTTGGAATACTCGGCGATTTGTTCGTTGCTAAAACCCACTTCGCGATAAAACTGAATCGACATACGCCCGAGAAAGGCTTCGCCGATTTTAAAGAAAAAGACAAACACCAGAATCATGCAGGCCAATTGCCAACCGTTGCGGCGAAAAAATTCAGCGAAAGGCTCGATGATAGTGACCGAGATTCGCGCCACCACTCTCTGCCACCAACCAGTGTGGGAGAAAGCGTGCAAGTATTTTTCTTCGGCCATTTTCTGTAAGGCTTCACGCTGGGTTTGAGGTTCTTTAATGATGCCGGTAAAAATCATCATCAAGCCCATCACAGCAGCCATCACCAGATACACGTTGGACCAACCAATAGTATCCGCGTAGTGAAACGCGATGTAACCCGGCAACGAATAACCCGTCCACCAACCGATCACACTCATCGCAGAGGCTGGCGGTAAACGCTCTTTGTCATCACCGATAATGTCGATGCGATAGGCATCGATGGCGACATCCTGGGTGGCCGAAAAAGTTGTCAACGCCAAGGCCAACAACGATGTCCATAGCAGGCTGTGCGCAGGATTAGTAAAAGCAATACCGACGGTTGCGCAGAGCATCAACCCTTGCATCAACATAATCCAGCCGCGCCGCTGTCCGAGGCGCTGGCAGATGACGGGCAATTTAATGCGGTCCAGCAACGGCGCCCATAAAAAATTAATCGCATAAACAACGGTAACGGAGCCAAAATAACCAATTGCAGAGCGAGATAATCCTGAATCGCTCAACCAGCCACTCATGCTTGAACCAACTAACACCCAGGGAAAACCCGACGAGCATCCCAGCAGGAATATGTACAGAAGACGAATGTCGCGATAGGAATTCAGCGCCTGGCGCCAGCTTTGGACATTACCGTCCACACGATTGAACATAACGTATCTCAAGTAGGTCGGATTAGCGCAGCGTAATCCGACGCAGTTACCAAATCAGGAGCGTCTGAGAGAGTTTCTGAAAATTGTTTATTGTCGGATTACGCTGCGCTAATCCGACCTACGTAGTGCAGTAAAGATTAATCACGGAAGTTGGTGTATTGCAGCGGCATTTCAAAGTCCGCGCCGCGCAACATAGCGATGCATTCCTGCAAGTCATCGCGCTTTTTACCCGTCACGCGCACTTGGTCACCCTGAAT
This sequence comes from uncultured Cellvibrio sp., assembly GCA_946886255.1. The sequence goes on from CAMPIG010000396.1 coordinate 3,054, forward strand.
TTGCGCTTGTACTTTCATCTTGGTGTCTTTGATCATCTTGACAATCTTTCTGCACAAGTCTGAGTCGAGGCCAGTACGCACGATGATTTCCTGCTTGACCTTTTTACCGGAGGCTTTAACGTCCTTGATTTCGAGGCAGGCAATATCGATTTGATTTTTATGCAAAGCGCTTTTTAATATATCCAGCATTTGTTCCAGCTGAAATTCTACGTCAGCCGTCATCGTCACTTCGTATTCTTTGCGTTCGAAACTGGCATCCACACCTTTAAAATCGTAACGATTCGTAATCAGGCGGTTGGACTGATCTACCGCGTTGGTCAGTGTGTGTTTATCAACTTCGGAAACAATGTCAAAAGACGGCATACAAACCTCAACACATTTTAATGAATAAAAAAAATTTACTGCCCTTTACAACACCAAGGTAATCAAGGCAATAACGCACACCCACAACAGCAATGAGCGAGAAAACAGCGGTAAACTATTTTTAATCAGCGATAGCGAATAAGCCGGTTCATTGGGATTTACCAAGAGCTCACTTTCGCCCGCGTCACAATTACCCAATACCGGATCATCTACGCCGAGGGCACCACGTAAGCTGCTATTGAGCAACGTCATGGATGAATGTTTTACATCCAGCAACCGTGCCTGCCAACAGCGATAGCAGGTTTCAAAATTGCCTACCAGTGCCCAGGTCAAACCCATTACCCGCACCGCCGGCCATTCCATCAACCACAACCAGCGCGCAGCTAAACGACCATGCGCCGCCGCAACAGTTTCACGCTCGCGGTAAATAACGCTGAGGCGATACAACAAAGCACCCACAGCGCCGAGGATAAAGAACCAGAATAAAACCGCAAACATCCGTTCGAAGCCGCGATAACTAATTACTCGCAAAGTCTCGTTATGCTGCATAGGCCAGTTCTCCACTTCCGGACAAGGTTCTTCGGACCCGGCTCCACCGCGTAACTCATCCGTTAATTTGCTCGCTATCACATTGTCGCCACGCTCGCTGGCAGCAATGTAAGCCTTCACTTCTGCTGAAAAATTTCCGCGCCCCAGACTGTAGAGCAATACCGGTACGTAAATAAAAAACAGCCAGTTGGCAGACAAGAGCGTGACAATAATGTAGACAAGTAAGGCCAATATCAGCGAAGGAATTGCTATGGCCAATATCAAATGAAGTAACGGTGAATTGACGATAAACCGGACAGCATTAAGCGTATTCAACCATCGAATAAACCATGCGTCGTATTGCAGCGGCGCACCTGAGCCCCACCATTGCACCAGAAGCAAAACGACTATCAAACTGAGAAAGATCATAATGTGCCCGTCGCCAATAGTTGGTGATAGCGTGCCCAATCAAATGCGGGCCCTGGGTCCGTCTTGCGTCCCGGTGCGATATGTTCGTGACCGGTAATTCGCTCACGGGTTATGGCCGGATATGCATCCAGTAAACACCGGGT
>CAMPIG010000397.1 GCA_946886255.1 uncultured Cellvibrio sp.
GCGGCCATCGAAGTCGGGATAGGTTTGCTGGCTCATCGACCCCATACCGAAGGTTCCGGGCGCGCCATCTTATTAGCGCCGGAGGTATTCAATACCGTGTTATGGGACAGGGCGCGTGCTGAGCTGACGCTGCCGGAGCAGCGGACGGAAAAGCAGTGGCTGCTGGAAAATTTCTCCGATGCGATATTTGAGCACTGGTATCTTGATGGCCTCTTGCCCGATCCGTCGCGTGCGGGATATCGGATGGTGACCTGGCAGGACAAGGTGTATTTGATTCACTCTGTGACGATCAAGGATTTTCTGGGCGAATCTGATGCGCAGCGGCCGCCGGTTGCCGCCATCTTCAGTTGGCGGGATATCTCCAAAGAGCAGGCCATCTACGAAAAAACTCGCCGCTATACACTAGTGAAATGGTTGTTCGCATTACTCCTGGCACAGGTGATGATGTTGCTCTTATGGCATTTTACCCGCCGCTATATTCGCGCACTGATCGACGAGCACCGCAACCAACTGGAACAGGAACGTGACTCCAGCGAAATGGCAAGGCAGCGTTTACAGTTGGCGTTAGCCAGCAGCGACTCGGGCTTTTGGGAATGGGATATCGTTACCAATAAGGCTACCTTCTCGCTTGAATGGAAAATAATTTGTGGTGTGCCAATGGATCATCCGGTCCAGGACGATGGTGAGGAATGGCTAAGCCGCATGCACCCTAATGATAAGGAGCGTTGTGTCAATGACATGATTCGCCATATTAAAGGCGAAACATCCATGTTTGAAAATGAACATCGCCTGCGTATCCACGACGGTTCATACAAGTGGTTTTACACGCGCGGTAAAGTGGTTGAATGGTTGCCCGACGGGCGCTCCGCGCGGATGTTAGGTGTCTTCACCGATATTTCATCACGCAAAAATAATGAACTCACCATCTTGCGCCAACAGGCAGCGTTGCGCGCGCTGAACGAAATTGCTTCGCTGCCGGCGGTAGAATTTGAAGAACAATTGCGCCGTTCGTTAATTCTCGGTGCGCGTCATCTGGGCATGCAATACGGGATCATCAGCCGGGTAAAAAATACCGATTACACCATCCTGGTGCAAATTTCTCCTGACGCACATTTTAGCGATGGGCAGCAACTTCCTTTGCAGCAAACACCATGCGGAATAACCCTTGCAGATGGTGATGTGGTCGCTGTACAGCGTTTTTCTGATTCCGACTTTGCTAACCATCCCGCGCACACGGAATTGCAATTGCAATCCTATATTGGTGTGCCGTTATGGGTTGAAGGTGATGTCTATGGTACGGTCAGTTTTTCCTCCGGCAATGCCGCACGCGCTACGCCTTTCGATGCGCAGGATAAAGATTTTATGCGTCTGCTGGCCCGCTGGATGGGTTCAGTTATTACACACTGGCAACAGGATGATCGCCAACGTGCGCTTTATCGCCGCTTCACCAAATTGAGTGATCGGTTGCCCGGCTTCCTGTACCAATACCAATTGAACCCCGACGGCAGTTCATTTTTTCCTTATGCCAGCACTGGCATTAAACATGTCTATGGCGTTAATTCGTCACAAGCCTCTATCAGTGCGGAAGCGATTTTCCAGGTAATACATCCGGATGATCGCGAGGTTGTCTCTGCGACAATAAATGAATCCGCCCAACATTTATCAACCTGGCGTGTCAGTTACCGCGTCAATCATCCGCAGCGAGGACTGATTTGGGTACAGGGCGATGCGCAGCCAGAAAAGCTGGAGGATGGCAGCATACTCTGGCATGGCTTTATTTCTGATGTCACCGCTGCAAAAGATGCTGAACTGCGCTTGCATGAAACCAATGCATTGCGCCAGGCAATCTTTGATGCCGCCAGCGTCGCAATAATCTCGGTGGATGAAAAAGGCACCATCAAAACATTCAATCGCGGTGCAGAGTCCATGCTCGGCTACGCCGCGCACGATGTAGTGGGCAAACAAACGCTGACCCTCTTTCACCGCCCGGAAGAGATTGCCCTGCATGCGCGGGTTTTATCAGCAGAGCTGGGCTACAGTGTTGCGGAAGATTTCGAAGCCTTGGTTGCCAAAGCGCGGTGCGGTGAAAAAGATGAAAATGAATGGACCTATGTTCACTGCGATGGCACTCACGTGCCGGTATTGCTAGCGGTAACCAGCCTGCGCAATGCCCAGGGAAATACCAACGGTTTTCTCAGTATTGCGCGCGACATTACTGACCTCAAACGCACCGATCGATTAAAAAGTGAATTCATCTCCACTGTCAGCCATGAATTGCGTACCCCCTTGACTGCTATCAGTGGCTCCCTCGGTTTGATTGTCGGCGGCGCTACTGGAGACTTGCCACCCAACCTGTTCAAGATGATCAACATCGCGCACAAAAACAGTTTGCGTTTGAATCATCTGGTGAATGATTTGCTGGACATGGAAAAACTGGTTGCCGGCAAGATGCATTTTGATATGCGCTCTCACGACCTGGTGCCACTGCTTCAACAGGCGCTGGAAGAAAATTCCGCTTATGCCACGCAGCATCAGGTAAGGTTTCAATTACAGGGTGTTGAAGTCAATGTACAGGTGGTCGTGGATGCGAGTCGTTTCTTGCAAGTGCTCACCAATTTTCTCTCCAATGCGGCCAAGTTTTCACCGTCCGACAGCATCGTTAAGATCACAGTCAGTCTTCACCGCGAGCAAGTGCGCGTAGCCGTGAGTGACAACGGCAGCGGCATTCCGGAAGAGTTCCGCTCGCGTATTTTTCAGAAATTTTCCCAGGCGGACTCATCGGACCGACGCGAGAAAGGCGGTACCGGTTTGGGATTGGCAATCTGCAAGGAGTTGGTGGAGCGGATGGGCGGCAGTATTGGTTTTGAATCGGTGGAAGGTGTTGGCTCAACGTTTTATTTTGATTTGCCTTGTGTAAATACCTCGAGCGTAAATTTTTCAACGCGTTCAGAGCCGGCGATTGAATCCCGGCCTATTCTGGTGGTGGAAGATAACCACGAGGTAGCTGACCTGATCGCTACTATGTTGCGCAACGCCGGTTATCAGGTCGATATCGCCGAGAGCGGCGCGGCGGCCCTGTTGAGTCTTTCCCGAAAACTCTATGCTGCCGTCACACTGGATTTGATGTTGCCGGATATGAGCGGCATACAAGTCCTGCAACAAATTCGTGCGCGCAAAAACACCGCTGCGATACCGGTCGTGGTTGTCTCCGCCGCCGTTGATGAAGGGCGTCTGATGGTTACCGGTGATCTGGCTTTGTCCCATGTGGATTGGCTGGAAAAGCCCATTAACGAAACGCACCTTTTGTCCTTGGTTAAGGAGGCAGTCAACCAGAATCAATCGATTCCAATTAATATCCTGCATATCGAAGATGATGTGGATCTGCAGCGCTTGATTGCGTTTATCGGTCATCGTTATGCGAAATTTGATGGTGCTGCCAGCCTGGCTGAAGCGCGTGAGAAAATGCAGCAACGCCAGTATCAACTGGTTATCCTTGATCTGGGTTTGCCCGACGGCAATGGCTGGGATTTGTTAACGGAATTGCAGCAGCATCAACCCGATGCCAAAGTTATCGTCTTGTCTTCTCGTGAGCTTACTGAAACACAAAAGCAGCAAATCGAAATGGCATTTGTCAAAAATCGCGAATCCAACCAGGAATTCCTTGATGTTATTGAAACATTATTTACCCAACGTTGAGGCGCGGATGGCAAAAGATTATTCCGGTACAACATCATGAGGCCGCCCTTGCCTGCAAATGAGATGCTGCGTTTGCAAGCACTCTATGATTTGTCGATCCTGGATTCGCCTCGGGAGAAAAACTTTGATGATATAACGGCAATCGCCGGCATGATTTGTGATGTGCCGATGTCATTCATCTCGCTGGTGGATACGGAGCGCCAATGGTTCAAGTCGAGTATCGGTCTGGATGGCACCGAGACGGCTCGCGATCTTGCCTTTTGTGCATACGCCATCTTGCAACCGCAACAAATAACCATTGTGCCGGATGCTTTGCTGGATAAACGCTTTGCCGATAATCCAATGGTTACCGGCGATCCGCATATTCGTTTTTATGCCGGCGCTCCGCTGGTGACGGAGGACGGTGCCGCTCTGGGTACTCTGTGTGTCGCTGATTGTAAACCGCGTGATATCACTGCCGTACAACAACAAGCGCTGATGGCGCTGGCACGTCAGGTTATGCAGTTATTCAACTTACGTTCCGCTAACAATTTGCTACAACGCAACGCCGAAAATCTGCAATCCATTATTACCGGCGCTAACGTCGGCACCTGGGAGGTGAATATCCAGACTGGTGCGGCATCCTTTAATGAGCGCTGGGCACAGATGCTCGGTTATTCATTGGGAGAATTGCAACCGCTGAGTATGTCGACCTGGTCATCGCTGACCCATAAAGAGGATCTGGTGAGAGCCCATGCAATGCTCCAGCGTCACTTTCAAGGCCAGTCAGAATATTACGATTGCCAATTTCGTATGCGCCACAAACTGGGTTATTGGGT
>CAMPIG010000398.1 GCA_946886255.1 uncultured Cellvibrio sp.
CTAATTTCCCTTTACAAGATAAACACACCAGCCCATACTGCCCCGGCTGGTGAAGAATACAGCTGATACTTGTCACTACAATTTCGATGAATACACCGTACCACCGCTCCTCTCTTGCAATGATCCTGTTGCTCGAAAGGCCGCTGAATACTCCGTAGCACTTCATTTTGTTTTAGTCATCAATTCTTCTTAGGTCAGTACACCGCCCTATTCGGGTTTATTTCTTTTACAACGTAGCAATTATTTGCTCTGGAGATTTTTATGGCAGCCGCAACCGGTTCTGTTAAGTGGTTCAACGAAGCTAAAGGTTTTGGTTTTCTGGAACAAGACAATGGTCAAGATGTGTTCGTACATTTCAGCGCTATCGCTGGTTCAGGCTTCAAAACCCTGGCAGAAGGCCAACGCGTTAAGTTCAACGTAGAAAAAGGCCCTAAAGGCCCACAAGCTTCTGACGTACAGCCCATCTAAGCTGAACGGCGACTTGCCCCTCTGTGGGCAATGAGCATAAAAAAACCACCTACGGGTGGTTTTTTTATGCCGGGAAGTATAAGGGATCAGCTTCGTTGCAAGCGACTCAGCAGTGCCATGAGACCGCGCTTTTCAGTCTTCATCAGGTATTGATCGCGAATGTTGGCGATATCGACATCGTAGCTACCTGGTTCCAGATCCCGTGCAATTTCAACCTTTTCTATTTCATAGCGGGTCTTTTTACCGGAGTCGAGCAGCGCTTGTTTGCGCTTGTCGTCTTCGGAAAGGTCCAGCAAACTGCACTCGGCTAAGGGTTGCTTGCAAGCATCCAATACCAACATGACCTTCGGTTTCAAACGGCGCTCAAAATTCTGCTCCACCACCACGCCGACTTCACCCGTACTCAGCTCCACCAGGGTGCCAGTGGGGTAAAGGCCGATGGCGCGGATAAACTCCACCACCAGCTCTTCCTGAAATTGTATATTGCGCAGCTCATAGAGCTTGGCTACTGCCTTGGAGGGCGCAATAGGGTGACGGGAACCTCTGGGGTTGGTGACGTAATCGTAGTAGGTAACAATACCGGCGATCTTGCCCAACAGAGGAATCTTGTCGCCGCGCAAGCCCTGAGGAAACCCACTGCCATTAAGCCGCTCACAATGGGTTTTTACGACACTGATCACACGCGGCTCAACACCCGGCGTCTTGCGCAAGATGTCCGCACCTAACTCTACGAAATTTTCATAAGCTTTTTCTTCAGTGGCGGTGCGCTCGACCTTAGTCAAGAGCTCGCTGTCGAGCATGACTTTACCGACATCTTTCAATAACACACCCAACGCCAACACATCCAGATCGCGCTTGGGCAAACCGATGTGACGGCCAAACAGGATTGCCCACACCGATGACCTCACCGAGTGACTGTAGGTGTATTCGTCCTTTTCCTGCACCCGGGACAACCAGGTAAATGCATCCGGGTTACGCAGCACGCTATCAACCATCTCGCTGGCCACTCGTTTTGTTTCACCGATCGAGGCGGTTTGCAGTTGGTTGCGCTCCAATTGATCAAGCACCTCCCCGACCGCACCGTAAACTTTTTGGTGCAATTGACGCGCTTTTTTGACTTCTTTTTGCAGCGGTTGGACTTCGCGATAAAGATTGCGCTGAATTTTGAGAGGAGCGACCGGTTCTGTCAGAAAACTGTTCTTATGTTGTTCGCGCGCGGTACCGCCTTTAACACGCCCCTGCGGTGTCAGGGTTTTAAGATTGGCCGACACAGGTCCACGGCCTTTTTCAACATCGATATAAACGTGATTGCAGAGCGTTTTGAGTTGGGTGATTTCACCCAGATCGCGGATATAAAAACCTTGCAGAGGGAAGGGCGTTTGCGACCATGGCCTGTCCAGGCCTGACACATACATGCCAATGGTCAGCTCGTTGACGTTCAGTTTGACCTGTTTAATTCCCACAGTGAATCCTCATCACCAACTGTTCCTGAGCAGAACCCATCCACAGATGACGCCCAGTTTAGTTAAGAAATGAGCAACACACCAGAGGCGCCGCTCCGTCGGGAGCCTTTGTGACAAAATATTACGAATGATAAGGCGCAGACAGCTCGTGCACAGCACGAATAAAAGTGCCGGCATGCTCAGGATCAACTTCGGGCGTAATACCATGACCTAAATTAAATACGTGCCCGGAGCCTGCGCCATAGCGCTGGAGGATGTTGTTCACTTCTGTACGAATACGTTCGGGAGAAGCGTAAAGAATGCCCGGGTCCATGTTGCCCTGGAGTGCTACCTGATTGCCGACTCGCGTCCGCGCCTCACCAATATCTGTTGTCCAGTCGAGCCCGAGACAATCAGCTCCGGTAGCAGCCATCGATTCCAGCCATTGTCCGCCGCCTTTGGTAAATAAAATTACCGGCACTTTGCGGCCTTCGTGTTCGCGAATCAAACCCGAGACAATTTGCTGTATATAACGCAAGGAGAACTCCTGATACGCCTGATGCGAAAGCGCGCCACCCCAGGTATCAAAAATTTGCACCGCTTGCGCACCAGCGAGAATCTGCCCGTTGAGATAACTAATCACCGACTGAGCTAACACATCCAGCAGGCGATGCATCAATTCAGGTTGGTTATAGAGCATTTCTTTGGCACGCCGAAAATCGCGGCTTGAACCGCCTTCGATCATATAAGTTGCCAAAGTCCAGGGACTGCCGGAAAAACCAATCAAAGGTACGCGACCATTCAACTCACGCCGTATGGTTTTTACTGCATTGAGCACATAAGGCAAATCCCGCTCGGGATCAATCACCTGCAAGGCATTAATATCTGCTTCGGTGCGCACCGGTTTTCTGAATTTGGGGCCTTCGCCTGTTTCAAAGTAAAGACCCAAACCCATTGCATCGGGAATGGTGAGAATATCGGAAAACAGAATAGCGGCATCCAGCGGATAGCGCTCAAGAGGTTGCAAGGTGACTTCACAGGCAAGCTCAGGGTTGGTACATAACCCCATAAAGTCACCCGCCTTTTCGCGGGTTGCACGATACTCAGGCAAATAACGCCCGGCCTGGCGCATCATCCAGACAGGCGTGACATCAACCGGTTGTTTTAAAAGGGCACGGAGGAAACGATCGTTTTTAAGCTCAGCCATGAAATCAGTCTCTGCTCGCTAATGACTTATCTTGGTTATTAAATGCCATCTCAATAATCAGCTGACGAGACTCAGGCAGGTCGATAGCCGATGCACCTATTTTTATTTGCAAGACGGATTTGAGCAACGGCTTGTTAAACATGAATAAAGCCATTCGATAATGTACGAATGGCTTTATTCACACAGCAATCTGGATCACACACCGAGATAGTCGAGGATGCCGGTCGCTGCTTCACGACCTTCCCAGATCGCCGTCACCACCAGGTCAGAACCACGCACCATATCGCCGCCAGCAAAGACTTTGGGGTTGCTGGTCTGGAATTTGAACTGCTGGTGTTCCGGCGCAACCACGCCACCCCAATCATTGGTGGAGATCTTGTGATCGACCAGCCAATCGGGAGGATTAGGCCGGAAACCGAACGCAATCAGCACCACATCAGCCGGCAGAACTTCTTCGCTGCCCGGTACAACTTCCGGACGACGACGGCCTTTTTCATCCGGTTCACCCAGTTGGGTAGTCACCACTTTTACGCCTTCTACCTTGCCTTCACCCACCACCGCAACCGGTTGGCGGTTAAACAGGAATTGCACACCTTCTTCCCGTGCATTAGCTACTTCGCGCTTTGAGCCGGGCATATTTTCTTCGTCACGGCGGTAAGCACAGCTCACACTGCTAGCACCCTGACGAATGGACGTACGATTACAGTCCATTGCCGTATCACCACCACCGAGCACGACGACACATTTACCTTTCACGCTGATGAAATCCGCTGGATCTTTTTCAAAACCAAGGTTGCGGTTCACGTTGGAAACCAGGAACGGCAGGGCATCGTAAACACCGGGCAGGTCTTCACCAGGAAAACCGCCCTTCATGTAGGTATAGGTTCCCATACCCATGAATACGGCGTCGTAATCGCGCAGCAATTCATCTATGGTGATGTCTTTGCCCACCTCGGTATTCAGACGAAATTCCACACCCATCTCAGTGAAGATCTCACGGCGGCGAGACATCACCGATTTTTCCAGTTTGAACTCCGGAATACCGAACGTCAGCAAACCACCGATCTCGGGGTATTTATCAAAAACGACCGGCTTGACGCCGTTGCGTACCAGGATATCCGCACAACCGATACCGGCAGGGCCGGCACCGATGATGGCAACTTTCTTGTCGGTCCATACCACTTTGGACATATCCGGTCGCCAGCCCATGGCAAAGGCAGTATCGGTAATGTATTTCTCTGCGTTGCCAATAGTCACAGCGCCGAAGCCGTCATTGAGCGTACAGGCACCTTCGCACAAGCGGTCCTGCGGACAGACCCGGCCACAGACTTCAGGCAGGGAGTTGGTCTGATGACTCAACTCCGCCGCTTCAAAGATGTTGCCCTC
>CAMPIG010000399.1 GCA_946886255.1 uncultured Cellvibrio sp.
ATAAAGTTATCAAGGCATTGGCTCACCTGCTGCGCCAGCGCTTGCGCAAGACGGATAGTATCGGGCGTTACGGTGGAGAGGAGTTTGTTGCGGTGTTGCCCGGTTGCGACGCCAGAGAGGCGCAGCGGCTGCTTGATGATGTGCGGCAGAATTTCAAAGAAATCAGCTTTAGCGTGGACAGCAAACATTTCAGTGTCACGCTCAGCGCGGGTGTTGCCTGTGCTGATGTGGCGCACACCCTGACAGCAGATACCCTGCTGCAAATGGCTGATGACGCCCTATATCTGGCCAAGCACGGCGGTCGCGATCAGATCTGTATTGCCGAATGACCCGCTAAAAACAATTATCCCCGCCGAAGCGGGGATAATTCGTTAATCTTCAAGATCCGGTGCAGCCGGAGGCACGGGGTCGTCAATGTTGGTGGGCAGCGGTGTATTCAGCTTGGCATCTTCCAGATAATCTTCTGATTTATCCTTGCTCAGCGGCGCCGGGCCGGGCAGATAATCACCTTCCCAACGGACCATGTTGTCGCCTTCAAAATATACCGTCAGCAAGTGATCAAAGAACTTATCATCTGCACCACGGCGCAAGCTGTAATAGTAGTCCCAACGATCATCGTTAAAGGTATTGGGTAGGAGCGAGTTGCCCAGTACAAAACGCACCTGGCGTTTGGTCATGCCGGGCTTGAGTTGTTGGACCATCTCTTCAGTGATGATGTGACCTTGTTGAATATTGATCTTGTGCACGCCAGGGAAACGGAAATTGGTACAACCGGCAAGACTTGCAATCACAACAGCGACCAGTATGAGGCGACTGGCTAATTTCATATTAGGGCTTCCACTTGGCAAAAGAATGGGGATAATACCCGATCAACGGGGATACTGCGAAGATTTCGGAGGAAAAATGGCAGACGAAAACCAGGAACTGCGCAAGGTTGGACTTAAGGTTACCTTGCCGCGTGTAAAGATTCTGCAAATGCTGGAATCGGCAGAACAACACCATATGAGTGCCGAAGATGTTTATAAGGCACTGATGGAAGCGGGCGACGATGTCGGCTTGGCCACGGTCTACCGTGTGTTGACCCAGTTCGAAAGTGCGGGCTTGGTGGTTCGTCATAATTTTGATGGAGGCCATTCAGTCTTCGAAATCGCGCGAGGTGACCATCACGATCACATGGTCCGTGTAGACACTGGCGAAGTGATTGAGTTTCACAACAGTGAAATTGAAGAACTACAAAAGCGCATCGCGGCTGAACATGGCTTTCAGCTCACCGACCACAGCCTGGTGCTTTACGTTAAACCGATGAAGAAGTAAGAAAAGGTGTTTTGTATACGTTTGGTGTTAAGGCTTTTGTTTCGAAACACATGCATTTATTTCTGTCGCTCCCTCAAATCATCCCTGATTTGAGGGTTTCGAAACAAATTTCCCTCACACCGAGCTTGCATTGTGCAAGCGCCAACTTTACCTGCAAACTCACAACAATTATCACTCTCCTTTCTCGCTAGCGCCTTTCATTTTCAGGACGCTAGTTTTCCAGGATTTCCCGTGCATGAGCCAAGGATTGTTCGGTCACTTTTGCGCCGCCGAGCATGCGCGCTATTTCTTCTACTTTTGCATCACCGCTCAATTCCACCAAGGTAGATTCGGCGCTGTTTTTGCGAGCAGTTTTACTGACTTGCAGATGTTGATGGCCTTTGCTGGCGACTTGCGCAAGGTGGGTGACACAGATAACCTGGCCTTTTTCACCTAACTGACGCAACAGATTGCCGACCACATCCGCCGTGGCACCGCCGATGCCGACATCCACTTCGTCGAACACCAGGGTGGGGGTGGCGGAGGTTTGAGCAGTGATGACCTGGATAGCAAGGCTGATACGCGACAACTCGCCACCGGAGGCAACTTTATTAAGTGGGCGCGGTGGTTGCCCGGGATTGGTGCTGATCAGGAACTCCACATCTTCCAGTCCATGCAAGCTTGGCTTGTCATTGAAGGGAATCAGGCTCACCAGTAAATGAGCATTCTCCATACCCAGTTTTTGTAATTGCGCATTGACCTGTTTGGCTAACTTGAGGCCAGCTTTTTGGCGCTGTGCCGAGAGAGTGTCCGCCAGTTGTCGGTATTGCCGCTCCGCATCAGTCACTTGTTGTTCCAACACATCCAGCCGCGCGTCGCCGCCTTGCAGTTCTGCCAGTTCGCTACTGAGTTGGGCAATCAACTCAGGTAATTGCTCTGGGGTAATGCGATGTTTGCGAGCAATGTCATAGATAGCCGACAAGCGTTCTTCCACAAAGGCGAGACGTTCCGGATCCAAGGCAAAACCGTCGATATGATGCTCAATTTCATGTTGTGCCTCCTGCACCTGGATCTGCGCGCTGGTAAGTAATTGTTCAGCTTCTTGCAGCGTAGCGGTTTTTTCCGGCATAGCGCGCAAGATATGCAGGGCGCGATGTAAATTGATCGATAAACCTTGCTCATCGTCACTGCAGATGGCCGCCAGTTGCTGGCTGCCCCGCAGGATATCTTCCGCGTTAGCCAAGGTGCGCTGTTCCACTTCGAGCGCTTCCATCTCACCGCTCTTCAATCCTAACTGATCCAGTTCTTGCACCTGATAATTGAGTAATTGAAAACGGGCGCTGACTTCAGCGGCGTTATCGCGCAGATGCAGGTAATGCTCCAGGCGACTCTGCCATTCGCGAAATGCCTGGCGAACCTGGCGCGCCAGCTCTGCCTGGTTGGCAAATTCATCCAGCAGACGGCGGTGGGTATCTTTTAGCAATAGGGATTGATGTTCATGCTGGCTGTGGATGTCGATCAGCATCTCGCCCAGTGTGCGTAATTGTTGCAGGGTGACCGGTTGGCCGTTGATATACGCTTTGGATTTTCCGTCGCTGCTGATAACACGGCGCAACAGGCATTCGCTGGGGATTTCATCCTGTTGCAGGTCGTGCTCTTTAAGCCATTTGTTGGCAATGCGGATCTTGCTGGTATCAAAGCTGGCGCTGATGTCAGCGCGTGGCGCACCTAAACGTACCCGTTGACCATCGGCTCTGTCGCCCAGGGTTTGGCCCAGCGCTTCCAGCATAATGGATTTGCCTGAGCCGGTTTCGCCGGTGATAACGGTCATACCGGGTTTCAGATCCAGGTCCAGATGGTCGACCAGGGTGAAGTTTTGAATGCTGAGATGAGTGAGCATAGGCGCCTCGGCACAAGGGAGATTTCTGGTTATTTATACAGTATCTGGTTCGTGTCGGCCAGAGGGGAAATAAAGCCCCGGCCAAAATTGTGGACATTGCCTTGAATCCCGAACTGCTAGCCCCATATACCCCGCACAGCTTAGCCGACAGCTGTATACAGATGTCGGCATATAAAGCCCAAGTGAAAGACTGTAATAGAAGATGGAGGCCAGCGTGGCTAACAACGAAGAGTATCAGCAAGAATCCCCCACAGCCGAAGCCAGCGCGCCGGAGACGCAAGCCGATGTGGACGTTGACGTGTCCGTCGAGGCCCTGCAGGCGCAAATTGCCAGTTTAACTGTTGACCTGGATACTGCGCGCGAAAATGCGTTGCGCGCTCAGGCCGAGGCCCAGAATGCCCGCCGTCGTGCGGAACAGGATGTGGAGAAAGCCCATAAATTCGGCCTGGAAAGAATGGTGAATGATCTTTTGCCGGTGGTCGATAACCTCGAACGTGCACTGGCAGCGATAGATACCAGCGACGAATCCTTTGCGCCGGTAACTGAAGGTATCCAGTTAACGCTGAAATCCTTTCTCGATTCTTTGGCTCGTCATCAAGTGGTCGCCGTCGACCCGCAGGGTGCGCCCTTTGATCCGCAACTTCACCAGGCGGTTTCAGCTGTGCCCAATCCGGATGTTGAGCCCAACACGGTAATTAATGTATTCCAGAAAGGCTACACCTTGCACGGTCGTCTGGTGCGCCCGGCCATGGTCGTGGTAGCCAAGGCAGCGGATTGATCAAACCGCTGAAAATAGTCGGTCTGTTTGTAGGGATTTGTCGTCCCCAGCCTTGAAATCCACACGGGCAGGCCAATATAGATCACCAAGTGTCAACAACAGGCCGGGCGCCGGTGAGACAGTAAACATTCAATCAAGATTTATGTGCGTGAGCAGCGCTTGCGCCGGGTAAAAAATTCAGGAGAGATCACATGGGTAAAATTATCGGCATCGACTTGGGCACCACCAACTCTTGCGTTTCCATTATGGAAGGCGGCAAGCCCAAGGTAATTGAAAACTCTGAAGGCGACCGCACGACGCCGTCTATCGTCGCGTTTACTGGCGATGACGAAATTCTGGTGGGCCAGAGTGCAAAGCGTCAATCCGTCACTAACCCCAACAACACGCTCTACGCTGTAAAGCGTTTGATTGGTCGTAAATTTAAAGACGACGTGGTTCAGAAAGACATCAAGATGGTGCCCTACAAAATTGTTTCTGCTGACAATGTGGATGCCTGGGTCGAAGTGAAAGGCGATAAAAAAGCACCGCC
>CAMPIG010000400.1 GCA_946886255.1 uncultured Cellvibrio sp.
TGAAGCTGGATCTCAACCTGCGCAACCTGAGCCTCGCTCAATTTTTTGCCGGCACTAGATTTGCCGATACGACTGAAGGTTTATTCGGCGGGCAGATTACCCTTACCGGCCAGGGCGCTTCGCTTGCAGAAGTATTGGCAGACAGCAACGGTGAGTTGGCGATTGTTATGGCCGACGGCAAGATCAGTTTGCTGTTAATGGAAGCCTCGGATCTCGACATCGGACAGGCGTTGCCACTTTTTCTTGGCCAGGATAAATCCACACGCATTCGCTGTGGCCTCGCCGACTTTACGATGGAAGAAGGCTTGCTGACCTCTGATGTTGTAGTGCTGGATACCGAGGATTCTTTATTGGTGGGCAACATGACCATCGATATGGAAAACGAAGTCATCAACGCCAAACTGGATGCAAAGCCCAAGGATAATAGTTTGCTCTCCTTACACGTTCCGGTGGTGGTATCGGGCCGCCTGAAAGAACCGGATGTGGGCCTCGACGGCGAGCGCACCCTGGCTCGCGGTGCCGCTGCCGTAGCATTGGGAACGCTCTTGTCTCCCTTCGCTGCCATCCTGCCATTTATCGAAAGTGGCGATACCAAGAACGCCGACTGCCGCAACCTCCTCAACCGCAGGTCGGATTAGCGCAGCGTAATCCGACCATCCCAACCCCCTTATGAACATTGATGGTGCATAGAAAGTGTGGTGTCGGATTACGTTGCGCTAATCCAACCTACTTGGGGTGCGTTTTATTGATGCAGGATAAAACTGTGGTTTTTGGGAAGCGATTTAAAAGGTATGGATTAACTTTATGATTTTCCGGTTTTTCCTTCGCCAGGCAATATTTTTGAGCACCAAATAAGTTCATCGTGCTTTTATTTAGGGCGAAACTATTTCTGCGAGCGCGACGCCTGCTGCCAAACCCGTGTTAAAACCTGTCTAACTCTTTGATTCTTCGTAAATCCTCATACTGGCATAAGCATTGCTAAATCATAAACGCCACACAAATGCGCACAATACGAAACTGACTATTCGCTGCGCCCATAATGTGGCAAAAACCATGACCCAACTTTGAACACCGGCTGACGCCTGTCCGCCGACTTGCCCAATGGATGATGTTTCATGAGCTCCGCTAAATTGAATTTGCTCGACCTGTCGCAACCTTCCATCCGCATTCTGCATTTGTCCTGGTTTGCGTTTTTCCTGACCTTCATGATCTGGTTTAACCTGGCACCGCTCAAGCCGCTAATCATGGAAGCCTTCGCCATGACGGATGCGCAATGGAAAGCGCTATTGATCATGAATATTGCGCTGACTATTCCGGCGCGGATTGTGATCGGCATTCTGGTCGATAAATTCGGGCCACGTGCGATCTACAGCGGCTTGTTAATCGCCTCCGGTTTGTTATGCCTGGCGTTTGCCAGCGCGCAATCGTTTGAACAGTTAGCACTGTTTCGTTTTCTGCTCGGTTTTGTCGGCGCGGGCTTTGTGATTGGTATTCGCCTGGTCGGTGAATGGTTTCCCGCTCGGCAAGTAGGCTTGGCCGAAGGCGTTTATGGCGGTTGGGGTAATTTCGGTGCAGCAGCAGCGGCATTCCTGGTACCTTTGTTGGCGCTGACCATTTTTGGTGGCGAACTCGGCTGGCGTTACGCCATCGGCACCACGGGTGTCTTCGCCATGATCTTCGGCGGCTTTTTTTATTACGCCGCGCGCAACACCCCCAAGGGTTCTACGTATTTCAAACCCAAGAAATCCGGCGGTCTGGAAGTAACCAGCAAAAAAGATTTCTGGTTTTATGTGGCGATGAATGTGCCCATGTACGTTGTGCTGGCTATTCTCGCGTGGAAATTATCGCCCCATGAATTAGGTTTACTGAGCTACGCCATCAGTTATGTACTCTACGGTGTTTTGCTGGCGTTATTTTTATTCCAGTTCTCACAAATTTATCGCGTCAATAAAGACATGTTGAAAAACGGCGCACCCCCACACGATAAATACGAGTTCAAACAAGTAGCTATTTTAAACTGGGCTTACTTTGTCACCTTCGGTTCCGAGCTGGCCGTGGTTTCTGTGTTGCCGGCATTTTTTCTGGAAACTTTTACCGACTTATCGCTGGCGCAGGCGAGTATGCTGGGTGGTTCTTTTGCGTTTATGAATCTGGTGGCGCGTCCCGGTGGCGGTTGGTTCAGTGACCGTTTCGGTCGCCGCCGTTCCATGTCAATTATCCTTGCCGGGCTGGCGGTGGGTTATTTATTGATGTCACAGATCACGGCGACCTGGCCGTTAATCTTTGCCTTCGCGGCAGTGATTATTTGTTCGCTGTTTGTGCAGGCCGGTTGCGGTGCAGTGTTTGCGATGGTGCCCTTGATCAAACGCCGTATGACTGGCCAGATCGCCGGCATGACCGGCGCTTACGGTAACGTGGGTGGCGTCACTTTTTTAACGGTGTACAGTTTTGTGGATATCGGCACTTTCTTTTTGATCATCACCGCGACGGCAATTACCGTGCTTGGATTTGTGCAATTTTTGAAAGAACCGCAAGGGCACATGACGGAAGTGATGGCGGATGGCAGTGTGCAGCAAATTGAGTTGACGTAAGTTTTTTTTGAACGTAAATCCCTGGGCTTCTTAGTGAAGCTCGGGGATTTTTTGTTTTGGTTTCGGTGGGATGATTTCTCGGATTACGCCTTTGGCTAATCCGACCTACATGATTGGCATGAGAAGGTTATGGAACATTTGCAGTCGGCGTTACAGATTCGGTTTGCGCAGCGCAGTGAGGCGGGACGTAAACCGGAGAATCAGGATACGGTAGG
Source organism: uncultured Cellvibrio sp. (assembly GCA_946886255.1). The sequence continues at coordinate 2,807 of CAMPIG010000400.1, forward strand.
TGCACGCCTGCCGGACGGCGCAGCGCTAACCAGCAAAGGAATCGCTATTGCAATTGCTGATGGTGTCAGCAGCAGTGAAGCGGCGCGCGAAGCGAGTCAGACAGCCATCACCGGTTTTCTCACCGATTATTACGCCACGCCGGACACCTGGCGCACGCAGCAATCCGCCGTGCGCGTGATTCAATCGCTCAACAGCAGTTTGTGGGGGCGCAGTCAGAACAGTGTGTATGGCGAAGGTTATCTCAGCACTTTTTCCGCGTTGATTTTAAAAGGCGACAGCGGCTTTATCTTTCATGTGGGCGATACGCGCGTGTATCGTTTGCGCGATGGTTCGCTTGAACCGCTCACTCGCGATCACACGCAGCGTATTGATCGCACCACGAATTATTTAAGCCGCGCGCTGGGCGCTGACCCGTCATTGGAAATTGATATGCACACCGTTGAGTTGCAGGTGGGTGATCTTTTTATCCTGACGTGCGACGGCATCCACGAAGTTATTCCGACCAATGAATTCGCTGCATTAATTCAGCAACATCGCGATGACCTGGAGCAATTATGCAGTGCGGCCATCGCGGCGGCATTGCAGCACAACAGCGATGACAATCTCAGCATTCAGGTCGCGTGCATCGAGCAACTGGGCAGTGCCAGCCAAACGGATGCGATGCACGTGTTGTCGCGTTTGCCGTTTCCGCCGTTGTTATCACCCGGCCAGCAACTGGATGGACTGACGGTGAAAAAAATCCTGCACGAGTCCAATCGCAGCCAGGTGTATCTGGTCAGCGATGAAAAAAATCAACTGCTGGTGATGAAAACGCCTTCGGTGATTTTTCAGGATGATCCGGCCTACATCGAACGCTTTGCATTGGAATCCTGGATCGGTGCGCGCATCCAAAGCCCGCATGTGGCGCGCGTGGTGACACCGCCGGCAGCGCGTTCCTGTTTGTATTACCTGACTGAATATATCCCCGGCCCGACACTCACTCAACTGTTGAAAGAACGCGGCGTCCTGGCGATTAGCGATGCCGTGGAATTAACCGAGCATCTTGCCCGTGGCATCCGCGCGTTTCATCGCAAGGAAACCCTGCACCAGGATTTAAAGCCGGACAACATCGTCATCAGCAGCAAAGGCGCCATGATTGTGGATTTCGGTTCCTGTTGGGTGGCCGGGATTCAGGAAATGGGCGCGCCGTTTCTGCGTGATAAAATTCTTGGCACGCTCGATTATTCCGCACCGGAATACCGCTGCGGCGGCAAGGTCGGGCCGCGCTCGGATCAGTTTTCGCTGGCGGTGTTGCTCTACGAAATGCTCACCGGCAAATTGCCTTACGGCAGCCAGTACAGCAAGGCAATGGACCTGAAAAGTTTTCAGCGGCTGACTTACATCTCCGCCATGCAATACAACCCACTGGTTCCCAACTGGCTGGATCAGGCGTTGGAAAAAGCGCTGGATATTCACCCCAACGGTCGCTATGAAGCGCTGTCTGAATGGTTGCAGGACATCAAGCGACCCAACCCCGCCTGGCTGACGGCGAAGCAAAAACCGCTGATGGAGCGGCACCCTGAGCGGGTGTGGAAGTGGATTGCGCTCGCCGGATGGACACTGGCGTTGGTGATGGTTTATCTCTATTTTTGAGGCTGATATCGGATTACGGCGCTTGCGCGCCTAATGCGACCTACG
>CAMPIG010000401.1 GCA_946886255.1 uncultured Cellvibrio sp.
AATATGCTACCTCTGAATATAGCTGAAATCTGTTCGCCTACCATCACAGGCTATTCCATCAACGCCAATGCTTTGATCTGTGCGTATACCTGTTGACCGACGCTCAACTCCAATTGATAACAGGAGAGATGGGAAATCCGGGCCAACAATACCTGATTTTCAATCGCCAGATGCACCAGGTTCTGACCGCGTTCACCTGCATCAATCTGCGTGATGCGCGCCGGTAAAATATTCAGGATGCTGGTGCGCTGCGGGTAATCCAGGCACAAACTGACATCCCGCGCATACACGCGCAAGCGCACGGATTGATGTTGTGTGGCTTGCCGTTGCGGCAAATAAAAATGTGTCTCGCCGACGGTAACACAAGTTAGGTGATGCTCTGGTTTGATCTCCGTTACCTGTCCGCGGAGCAGGGTAAATGCATCCTCCCGTTGTGCCAGTAAAGGATGCTCGCTCAGCAATTCGGTTACCGGACCCTGTGCAATGATCTTGCCGTTATCCATCAGCAACAGATGATCGGCCAGTTGCACAATTTCATCCAATGCATGACTGACATAGATCATTGGAATCGCCAGATAGTGTTGCAGGCGTTCGAAGTAGGGCAGGATATCTTGCTTGCGTCGCTGATCCAATGCTGCAAGCGGTTCGTCCATCAGTAACAGCGCCGGACTGGCAAGTAACGCACGTGCTATGGCAACGCGTTGGCGTTCGCCGCCGGATAAATGGGTGGTGCTGCGTGTTAACAGGGGGGCAAGGTCGAGTAGTTGCACCAATTCATCGAAATGCGCTTGTGCCGGTTGATTGCGTTTGAAACCATAAGCCAGATTTTTTTGCACGGTCAGGTGTTCAAACAAACTGGCTTCCTGAAACACATAACCGACTTTTCGTTGATGCGTAGGCAGCCGTTGCGTTGCAGAAAACCATACGCTGTCATTAACCTGGATACGCGAATTTTTTTGCGTTAAGTCATTGTCTTCCAGACCGGCGATAGTACGCAGCAAACTGGTTTTGCCGCAACCGGAGGGGCCGAAGATCGCGGTGATACCCCGACCGGGCAGTGTGGTGTTTACCTGCAGATGAAATCCAGCGCGCGGCAAATCGATGTGCAATGCAATCGTGTCAGAACTCATCGCGCCCTCATCACATCAAAGCGCCGGTTCATGGCGTACACACCGATCAACAGCGTCAGCGATAACATTAACAAGCACGCCGATAGCCAATGGGCCTGTGCATATTCCACCGCTTCAACATGATCATAGATCACCATGGAGGCCAATTGTGTTTTGCCGGGAATGTTGCCGCCGATCATCAGTACTACACCAAATTCCCCCAGCGTGTGTGCAAAACCGAGCACGGCAGCGGTGATATAACCGCGACGCGCGAGCGGCACGACCACGGAAAAAAAGCTATCCAGCGGTGATGCGCCGAGCGTTGCGGCAACCTCCAGTGGACGCGGCCCGATATGGGTAAAGGCATGTTGCAAGGGTTGCACAACAAACGGCAGCGAATAAATCACTGAACCCACTACTAAACCGGCAAAGGTAAAACTCAAGGCGGGCAAACCGAGTGCATTCAATGTGCCGCCGATGGTACCGTTGGGGCTGAGGGTAATTAATAAATAAAATCCCAGCACGGTGGGCGGTAATACCAAGGGCAAGGCCACCAGGGATTCGACTACAAATTTATATCGCCAGCGGGTGCGCGTCAGCCACCAGGCCAGGGGGGTGCCGATCAACAATAAGATGGCAGTAGTTACGCTGGCAAGTTCCAGTGTCAACCACAGCGCTGACATGTCTGAGGAAGAAAGCATAGATCTCCGGTGATTCGAGCCTTCGCTGTTGTTCAGTTTTTTCGCGAGTGGCGGATTTTTTTGTCGGATTACGCTGTGCTAATCCGACCTACATGACTGTTTAATTCAATACTGCTACTCCGTAGGTCGCATTAGGCGCAACGCGCCGTAATCCGACACCCAGGCTATTCATAACCATAACGGCGAATAATACGTTTACCATTTTCTCCGCGTACAAACTCCATAAATTCCTGCGCTGCCTTTTTATCACTCAGCAACACCGCCTGTTGTTCAATAGGCTCATATAAATTTGCCGGCACCCACCAATAAGAACCGGCAATCTGTTCCGGTTTTTCCGGATCAATAATTTGTGCCAGTGCAACAAAACCTAATTCAGCAGCGCCGCTGTAGATAAACTGATGTGTCTGGCTGATGTTTTCCCCGCGCACCAATTTCTCTTGCAACTTGTCTGCAACGCCCAATGCCTCTAGCGTTTGTTGCGCCGCTAATCCATACGGCGCAAGGCGTGGATTGGCCAAGGCAAGGTACGTAAAATCATCGCGCTGTAATACTTTTCCTTCCGGATCAACAACACCCGTTTTCGGGCTCCACAATAGCAGTTGGCCGCGCGCGTAGGTAAAGCGCGAACCGCGTTGAATGCGCCCAACCTCCTCCAGCCGCATCGGCGTCCTGGCATCTGCTGCAAAAAACGCATCGAAGGGGGCATCGTGAATAATTTGAGCATAATGCGCCCCGGTAGAACCAAAAGCCAATTGCACACGATGCTCGCTGTGCTGTTCGAATTCGGCTGCCAGCTGCTTGGCCGCGCGGGTGAAGTTCGCGGCCACAGCGATGGTGAGTTCATCGGCATAGGAAAAGGGTGTCCAGAGGAGTAGTGCGATCAAGCCTTTGTGCAACAGGGATTGCATTAGATAATTTCCGGTTAGCTTAAGAAATGGCTGCGCTGAATTGTAGCGCTGTTAAACCATTTACAACACGGCGATGAAAAAACAAACCCATCGCACTGGTCAGGGTTCGATGGCCAGGATTGCTTGATCTGTGCTTGTGGTGCGTAATCCCTGGCCGGTAAACTTTACCGCTCTTCCGCTTTAGCCACGGGTGTCATCTTGGAATTCTCCACCGATATTTTGCTCTTGCTGTTTATTGTCGCGATCTGCGCCGGCTTCCTCGACACCTTGGCCGGCGGCGGTGGTTTGATTACGATTCCGGCTCTGGTGTTGTCGGGTGTGCCACCCCTGATGGCGTTGGGTACCAATAAATTACAGGCCTGTGTCGGTGTGGCGACTTCCAGTACTTTGTTGTTCAAACGCGGCAAGCTTGATTGGCCCGCCTTGCGGGGTTTGATGCTCACAGCATTTATCGGATCGGCTGTGGGTACGATCATCATCCAATTTGTCGATCCGGCGGTGCTGGGTTTTGTGATTCCCTGTGTGCTGACGATGATCGCGATGTATTTTATTTGCTCGCCTTTTCTTAAATTGGAAACTGGCCAACCGAAGTTGAGCGAGGCCACCTATAAAAACACCGTGGTTCCCGTCATTGGTGCCTATGACGGTATGTTCGGGCCGGGTACTGGCTCTTTCTTTGCGCGGGCTGGTGTGAGCTTGCGTGGCATGGAATTAATTAAAGCTACCGCCATGGCAAAGCCGCTCAATTTTTCCACCAATCTGGCTTCTTTGCTGGTGTTTCTCGTGGCGGGGCAAGTGCTGTGGGTGGTCGGGCTGATTATGATGGTCGGGCAAGGTTTGGGCGCTTGGGTAGGATCACACTATTTGTTCAAGATTAATCCGATCGTACTGCGCGTCGTCATCGTCACCGTGTGCTTGTTGATGTTGGCTCGCTATCTATATCAACGTTTAGCGGTGTGAACTTGTGTGCAGGATGTGTTCTTGTGCACCGCCATTTGCACTTATTTGGTTCGTTTTACCGGTTTTATTGTGCGCGCTGATGGTTCATAAAATGCAATTCTGCATCGCGTTATGCATTAAAGTTGCGCACGTATTGCATGGGTTGCATCCCCGGTTTGTGTCTTAACTCCCGCTGATGTGATCAATGTTGTTTAAATAGCCGATATAAAAATGCATCCAGTAAGTTCAAATAAATCAATTGGTTAGAGAATTCTTGCCGAACGTGAAATGAATTGATCCACGCGTTTTAATCCTTCTCTATTGCGAATTTTTCTGTCTGGCATAAGCCTTGCTCCAGGTCATTCAACCCTATTTCTTTGTTTTGAATGATCGCTTATGTCTGATTCTGTTGTGGCATCGACGAGAACCGTCGCCAGCGTCTGCCCATACTGCGGGGTAGGTTGCGGCATGCTGTTGGAAACCGACGGCAAAAAAATCCTTAAGGTCAGTGGTGATAAAAATCATCCCACGAATTTTGGCCGCCTGTGTACCAAGGGCTCTACCAGCGCCATGGCGTTGCGCGATTCCGGGCGGATGGAGTCTGCATTCCTGCGCAACGAGCGGGGGCGTGATCCGGTGCAGATCGGTATGGACGAAGCCATCAGTGCCAGCGCCAAACGTTTGCGACACATCATTGACCAACACGGGCCGGATGCGGTGGCGTTGTATGTGTCGGGGCAGATGTCCACCGAGGCCCAATATCTCGCCAACAAACTCGCCAAGGGTTTTATCGGCACCAACAATAT
>CAMPIG010000402.1 GCA_946886255.1 uncultured Cellvibrio sp.
TGGGCAAACGCAAGCGGCAGTCAGAATGGCGTTGATGTGAGATGTGGAGATTACTAATGAGTTACAAGGTTATGCAAAAAACAATGGCAATTTTGCTGCTAAGTCTGGTGTCTTCACTGGTGGCTGCACAACAAAACCCTCAGGTGTCTTTAAAAACCGATCTGGGCACTATTGTGATAGAACTTTATCCCAAGGAAGCACCGATTACCGTGGCAAATTTTCTTGAGTATGTCGACAGTAAATTTTATGACGGCACCATCTTTCATCGCGTTATTCCCGGTTTTGTCGTTCAGGGTGGCGGGATGAATTTTGAATTTGAGGGGAAAGCCACCCGCGATCCGATAAAAAATGAATCTGGTAACGGTTTAAAGAACGACTATAAAACCCTGTCGATGGCGCGTACTAACGATCCCGACAGTGCCACCTCGCAATTTTTTATTAACCTGCGAGCAAACGCTTCGCTGGATGCCAAAGAAAACAAGCCCGGCTACGCCGTATTCGGTAAGGTCGTGGAAGGCATGGATGTTGTAGAAAAAATTGTGGCTGAGCCGCGCGGGATGTTCCGCGCTTTTCCCGACGCGCCCAATTATGCAGTGCGCATCCTCAGCGCTACGCGCCTGAACAAAAACAATCAAAGTGCAACAAGTCAAACGGAAAGGAAAGACCCACTGAAAAACAACAATGTCAGTGACGCGCTGGTGCCACGCTCATGAGCCGCACAGCATTAAGCGTTAACCTGAATAAAATTGCCCTAATTCGTAACTCTCGCCCCGGTAATTACCCTGACCTGGTCAGCCATGCCGAGATCTGTCTTGCCGCTGGAGCTGATGGTCTGACGGTTCACCCGCGCCCGGACCAACGCCACATTCGCCCTGGCGATGTCTATGTATTGGCGGAGCTTGTACGCGACAAAGGCACGATCGAATTTAATATCGAAGGTAATCCTTACGCTGAATCGCTGGGAAGCTTTCCTGGCTTTATTAAATTGGTGCGTGATACACGACCTCACCAATGCACGCTGGTACCCGACAACAATGATCAATTGACCTCAGACCACGGTTTTGATTTGCATAAATCCGGCGCACAGTTGCGCCCGTTGATACGGGAATTACAGGACCTCGGGGTACGTGTCAGTCTGTTTATGGACCCGGACATCGAGCAAATCAGTTTGGCCAAGGACATAGGTGCAGATCGTATTGAGTTATACACCGGCCCTTATGCTGAAGCATTTAAGCATCAGGATGCTGAATTCGATGCGTTGTTTAAACGCTATTTTGATGCCGCTGTTCATGCACAAAAAATCGGTATCGGCCTGAATGCTGGCCATGACCTGAATCTGCATAACCTGCCTATGTTCCGTATGGTGCCGGACCTGCTGGAGGTGTCCATCGGCCACGCCTTAACGGTCGACGCTATCGCCATGGGACTGGATAACGCTGTACGTGCTTACAAAGCATTATGTGAGGACCTATAACAGCGACTTGAATTTATACGGCGGAAAAGTGCGCGGTTGTGGTCTAAGCTTTTAACTGAGTACTCAGTGGAGGATCACGCAATGCCATCCATTCTTGTCAAAGATTATATGCAGCATAACGCGCACGCGATTCCAGTCTCCGCCAATGTAGAACAAGTCGTCGACCATCTGCTCACCAACAATCTCACCGGCGCACCAGTTATTGATGAAAATCGACAGGTTGTCGGCTTTGTGTCAGAACAGGATTGTATAAAAGAGATGCTTAATAGCGCGTTTTTCTGTGATGAACCACCACCCGTCACTAGTATCATGCGCAAGGATGTTCTGACCGTCACTCCGGACACGTCAATTCTTGAAATAGCTGAAACCATGTTGTTGAACAAACCCAAAAACTATCCGGTGGTAGTCAATGGAAAATTGGTGGGTCTTATCAATCGACGATTAATTTTGCACGCGTTAATGCACAACGATGAAGCGCGCTATGTGCGGTATTGATTAACCTGGGCTTTTTTAAAATAAGAATCGCTGCAAGAACAACGGTGCTGCCGAATCTTTCACGTCACACATGCTGATCGGGATATAATCCGCATCCCGATCACATACACTCGTATAACCTACATGAACAAAACCGATAGCGAAGCCTACCGCGACAAGAAACGTTTTTTTGACAATCTGCTCACGGTATACGGCCGCAAGCCCGTACTTGAAGCCTTACAAGATCCAGCGGTAGCCATCTATCGTCTGCATTTAGCTGACAGTAATAAGTCGGCAGATATTCTTGATGACATCATCGCTATCGCGCAGAAAAAAGGCGCTGAGATTGTTTATCACTCGCGAGCAGCGCTATCGCGTATATCCAAAAATGCGAAACAGGATCAAGGCGTAGCAGCTGATCTGGAACTGCGCGGCTACAAAACCTACGAAGCGTTTATCAAGGACAGCTCGCCAACACCTTTTACCTTGCTGGCACTGGACGGTGTCAACAACCCACAGAATCTGGGCATGATTATCCGCTCGGCCTGTGCCGGAAATATTCATGGCATTTTATTACCGCAAAAAGGCAGTGCGCAGATTGACCCATTGGTCATCAAAGCCAGTGCCGGCACATTGTTTCGTGCGCCAATATTACGTTGCAATAACCTGGCAAGTGCGCTCAAGGATTTTCAGCAACGCGGCGTGGATATCTGCTGTCTATCATCGCATGCACCCAAGACTCTGAAAGACTTTCAACCAGACGGGGCATGTATTTATGTATTGGGCAATGAGACTGAAGGCGTGTCGCAAGAAGTTGAAAAGCTCTGCAACCAGCGCGTGCGGATTCCTATGAATAACGGAGTGGAATCTCTGAATGTTGCCGTGACGGCGGCATTGATTGCCTTTCGCTAGCCGGAGCGCTGTACCGCGAAAACAAAACGCCATGGCAACCGGTAGGCTGCCATGGCGTTTTTCTATGCGTTTGTGTTACAGCTTTTGACCGCCTATTACAACTTGTAGCCGTCCTCTTCGTGCAAACTGATGTCGAGGCCCACCATCTCCTCTTCCTTCGTCACACGTAAACCGGCGGTCAATACACCCGTGATCTTTAGCAAAATATAGGTGACCACAGCGGTATAAACAAAAGTGACTATCACACCGATAAACTGAACGCCCAATTGTTCACCGATGCTGTTAATTCCTTCCGCAAAACCTTGGCCGCTGAATACACCCAACTCGGTAGAAGCAAATATGCCAGCCAGGATAGTCCCCAGAACACCACCAACACCGTGGACTGGAAACACATCGAGCGAATCGTCGATCTTCCATACACGCTTGATCAATTGCGTCATAAAGAAACACACCACACCGGCACACAAACCGATAATCAATGCACCGCCCGGGCCGACATAACCCGAGGCCGGGGTGATGGTTCCCAAACCAGCAACCATGCCGGTCACAATACCCAGGACGCTGGGCTTACGGAATTTAATCCACTCGATCGTCATCCAGGCAAGGGAACCGGCCGCTGCGGAGATATGGGTTACCAGCATCGCCATAGTGGCATTGCCATTCGCAGCCAGCGCACTGCCGGCATTAAAGCCGAACCAACCAACCCACAGCATGCCTGCACCAGTGACGGTCATGGTCATGTTATGCGGTGGCATGGGTGTCGTCGGGAAACCACTGCGATTACCCATAACCAACGCCGCCACCAGGGCGGCAACACCAGCAGTAATATGCACCACCGTACCACCGGCAAAATCCAGCAGCCCCATATTGAACAACCAGCCATTACCGCTCCACACCCAATGACATACCGGCACATACACGGCGAACAACCACAACGCGGAAAACAGCAACATGGAAGAAAACTTCATGCGCTCGGCAAAGGCGCCCACGATCAATGCCGGCGTAATAATGGCAAAGGTCATTTGAAAGGTGGCGAATAGACTCTCGGGAATGTCGCCCCACAAGGCATCCTCACCGACCGAAGCCAGAAATACTTTGCTGAAGTCACCGATATAAGCGTTGCCATCACCGAAACTGAGGCTATAGCCGGCAATCATCCACAACAACGACATCAAGCAGGCGATGGCGAAACATTGCATTAGTACAGATAACACGTTTCTGACCCGCACCAGACCGCCGTAAAACAATGACAGGCCCGGCAAGGTCATGAATAACACCAACGCTGTGGCGGTGAGTATCCAGGCCGTATTGGCCCCGTCAACACCGTCCTGAGCCCAGGCAACGGGAGCAGCCATAAGTATGGCGGCGAGGGTTGAGAAAGAGAAAAGCGCACGGGCGACGTTTTTCATGATCACTCCTTATAGTTGTATGCTCATCTGCTAGCAGTGAGCTGTAAGATCACCATAAATGCCCCACTTTGAATCACCAGCGATAGCGACAAGGTTGAATAACCTGACAAGTCGTCAACAAATGGGCTTTATCGATTGATATTTTGGTTAAACGAGGTGCAAACCTCATATTTCCGCAACAGTTT
>CAMPIG010000403.1 GCA_946886255.1 uncultured Cellvibrio sp.
TACCTGCCATTTCAATGAATATTCCAAGGGAAATTTGTTGCAGGGCAAGGTGGTGATCAAAAACTGCAATCCTTTCCGTATCCAAACCGAAAGCCAAACCGATTCAGCAGTACCGCTCATCAGCGAATAAAAAAAGCGAGGTGGTTGCCCGCCTCGCTTTATTTTTTAGCAAATTGTTTACACAGCCATTGAATCGTAGACCACCACCTTGCGCCACAGATGTGCATGCTCATCAATAAATTTTTGATGCAGGGGATGGGCCTGATAAATGTTCTGTCCCTCCACATCATCAAAACACAACATCTCTGATACTTGATAACTGTTGTCTACCACATCGCGCTTTTCAGTGGATGCCGGTATGCCGACATGGATCGCCCGTACCGTTTCGATTGCACCCAACGCTTTGATACCGGCAATCAGTTTTGCCTGGTCTTCTTTGGAATCCGGATTCTTTAGCCAGAAAAAGACTTTGTGAACAAGTTTGGGCAATTCAGTTTGAGTCCCGGGCTTTTCCGCCTGAAGGTTAAGCGAAGCGGTCGCTGCCACACCCAAGAGTGCTGTGCCCGCCAGAAATTGTCGACGATTGCTATGATCCATAGCCATGATTCCCCTGTGGTATTGATCAGAAATAAGTGAAGCTTCGTAAAATTACAGTGATAGGGCTAACAAGCAATCATTTTTACGGAAAATTACGGTTCCGGAAGTGGGTTGAGTCCGGGAGCCAGCGTCCTGATGCAAATAACCCAAATGGCAAGTTCGGCCATTCGCTGGAACATTTTTTTCTATCGGGTGCATTTCTTCATCGCGGTTACTTTTTCGCACTATGCTTACACCAGCGGTGAGAATAATAGGAGAGTAACTACGTGATTCGCTATTCATGGCTAGCCCTTGTATGTGTTATCGGTGCCGTTACCGGCACCACCCAGGCGGCGATAGTAAAAGGTAAACAGTGCGCCGCAATTCAAAAGACCATCAATCAGTTACCCGCTGTGGGCGGTGAAGTTCGGATACCGGATGGGATTTACCTCTGTCATAAACCTATTGTGATTGATCGCGATAATGTCAGCTTGCGCGGTGAAGGTGCTGGCACGGTGTTGCGTCTGGCCGATGGTGCTAATGCACCGGTCATTGTGATGGGGCAGTCCATCGCCATTCCTGATACCAGGCGACGGAATATTGTGATCAGTGATTTGTTGATTGACGGTAATCGTCAGAATCAGACATCTGAATGTATGGGCGGACCTTGCAGCGAAGCCTTTCCGTTGCGCAACAATGGTATCTCCATTCGCCATTGTTTTGATTGTCGCGTGGAGCGTGTAACAGTACACAGTGCCAGTTCCGGCGGCCTTGTCACTGAACTGACCAGTCGGCGGCTGACAATCCGCGATTACACGTCCTACAACAATGAATTCGATGGTTTGGCCGGTTACGAAACGGAAGAGAGTTTATTCAGCGGAATTCATCTGTACGACAATCAAGCCGCTGGTTTTTCGTTTGATATCCAGTTCAACAATAATGTCTTTAACGATGTACTGATTGCCAACAGCGGCAGTGTGGGCATCTTTATGCGCGACTCGTTTGACAACTTGTTCAGCAACGTCCAGATACTCAATAGCAAACAACACGGCATTTTTTTGGCTCAGGTAGATGATGATGCATCCAAACCAGCAGCGGGCAATAGTTTTACTGGGTTGGTTGTCGCGCGTGCTGGTGGTTACGGTGTCGTGGCCAATGACGCATCCTGCACCAATACCTTATTAACCGGTGCGCAGCTGATTGATAACAACGCTGGTTGTATTTACGAAGCTACGCCGGCATTGGTTGCCAACCTGGGGACGATCTGTCGTTAAGTCGAATAAGGTTAATCCATCAGCGGCAGAAACCGATAACCCACGCCGGGTTCAGTTTCGATGTAGCGCGGCGCGCTGGGATCATCGCCCAGCTTGGTGCGTAAACGTCCGATAAAGATACGCAGGTAATGTGTATCTTCCACATGGGATTTTCCCCATATCTCTTTCAGCAATTGTTGTTGAGTCACGATATGTCCGGCGTGATTCATCAACATTCTGAGCACATCGAATTCCTTGCGCGATAATTTAACCTGCTCATTATGGATATGGAGTTTTCGCTCCTGCAAATTGATGTAAACCCGCTCATCCTGGTAAATCGCGGTGGGTGTTATCTGTTTGCCATAGAGTTTAAGTAGCGAACGCATACGCGCAAGTAATTCCTGAATGCCGAAAGGTTTTACCACATAATCATTGGCACCATTATCCAATGCATGGACTTTTTCAGATTCACGATTGCGCACCGACAATACAATGACCGGTTGTTGATAAAAGTCTCGCAGTTGCAGTAACACCTCCTGGCCATCCATGTCCGGCAAACCGAGATCAAGAATCACCAGCTGCGGCGTCTCCAATGCAGCCAAAGCCAGACCCTGTTGGCCAGAATCTGCCTCAATGACCTGATACCCTTGCGCACTCAATCCGATGTGAAGAAAACGACGTATCTGCGGTTCATCATCAATAATTAAAATTTTGCTCATGTCTTTTCCTTTGCATCTTCCACGGGCAGTTCAACCCTCACACAACAACCCCGTTGGTGGGAATCTGTCATATCCGGATTGTTATGGATGGACACCTTGCCACCGTGTGCAGCAATCATTCCGCGGCAGATGGTCAAACCGAGGCCGCTACCTGATTTGCGTCGGTCACCTTGTCCTGCGGTATGGAAACGTTCAAAAACTTTTTCTTTTTCAGCATCGTCGATACCTGGCCCGACATCACAAACATTTATCACAATCCGATGCGATTCGTGCACGCAATTCAGCTTAATATTTGAATCGGTGGGAGAAAATTTTACCGCGTTATCGAGTAGGTTGAACAAAGCCTGCTCAATCAAGGCTGCATGCACGTATAACAGCGGCAGTTGTGGTGCAAGGGTGATCGACAGCGTATGTTCTTGAAGCAGGGGAGTTAAACGCTTTTTAACAACACTGACAATCTCTGCAACACTGATCCAATGCCGCTCCAGTCGGAGTTCACCAAAACCCAGCCGCGTCATATCCAACAAATTTTGCGTGTAACGGTTCAGGCGTTGCGCCTCCTCCAGTACTGTAGAAAGCAATTCATGCGTCTGGGATTTATTTAAGTCATCTCCCATTTCAAGCAGGGTGGATGCTGCACCGATCATGGCTGTCAGCGGTGTACGAAAATCATGCGAAACTGAAGATAACAGCGCAGAACGTAACAATTCATTTTCTTTAGCCATGCGTTCCTGCGCCAGGTCGTTCACCAGGCGAATGCGTTCAAGCGACTGGTTTACCTGGCGTTGTAGTAGTGTAAAAAATTCACGCTCCAGCGGCGTTCCTTTCCATGTAGGTAATTGGATAAACGCCAGTATCCGTTTCGCGTTATGAAGAAAGTACCCGTCCAGTTCACTTTCCAGGTTGAGCAACTGTTCATGGATTCCTCGCGACACTTTTGTCTTGAATAATGCAATAAGCTTTTCAGCTTGAACATCATTGAGAAGAAGAGCCGGAGATTGCCTCTGCAAATGCTCGGCATAAACAATGTGACATTGGGTTTTCAAGGTATTAACCGCATGTTCAAGCGCTGCCATGACCTGCTCAACATCTATAGCTCTGGACAAATGTTCGAGCATATCGAGTTCAATGCGGCGCATGGCTTCACGGCGCTGTACTTCATCAGCATTTAACTTAAGTTTTGCCGCCAGGTGACCGACAACTAACGCGGTAATCAGGAAGAAAGTGACACTCAGTACATCTTCACGATGGGTGATGAGCAGGGAGCCATAAGGTTCGGTAAAAAAGTAATTAAATGCTAGGAATCCTGAAACTGCACTGATCAAGGTCAATCGCAACGTAAATTTCGTGGCGATAAAGATGACAACTAATAAATACATTAAAGCGAGATTAGCTTTGGGCATAAAGCTGGCGATGGCGAAGGCCAATGGGGTAATCAACCAGGGAACAAACAAAGCCAAAGGCAACCCGGCTTTATACAACACTGGATGCAGTGTTTTAGTGGTGATCTTCATAGTACTAATTTTTCCAGAACGCTTTGGAAAATATTACCAGCAATGTCAAAAATTCCAACCGACCCAGTAGCATCCCAACGGCTAATGCCCACTTAGCAATATCGTCAAGCGGCTCAAAATTCCCGGCAGGACCAATGATCTGGCCTAATCCGGGGCCGACATTTGTCAGGGCGGTGGCGGCACCGGTAATACTGGTGACGAGGTCAAGTCCGGTTGCAGCAAGTATGGCAGAGATCATTACCCAGGAAAGTGCCATCATTAAAATAAAGGCAACGGACGATGAAATTATTTCCGGGCTGACCAAGCGGTTATTATAGCGATGGCGAACCACCGCGCGTGGGTGAATCGCTGTTGTAAATTGGCCCTTCGCC
>CAMPIG010000404.1 GCA_946886255.1 uncultured Cellvibrio sp.
CTGTTACATCGATGTGGATGGGCAGAAGTATTCCTGGCGGGATGGCGAGGCAGTTATCTTTGATGAAACCTTTATCCATTATGCTGAAAATCGCACGGACAAAAATCGGATTATTTTATTTCTGGACGTGAAACGCCCGGTGAGCTTCTTTTTAGTCGATTGGTTTAATCAGTTATTTTCACGCGTTGTTTTGGCGGCAGCAGCAACCAAAAATATTGAAGGAGACAAGGTTGGTTTTTTGAACAAGGCGTTTGCTTATGTTTATCAACTGCGTTTGCTGGGGAAAAAGATCAAAGCGTTTAATTCGATTTTGTATTACGCGATTCAATATGCACTTTATGCCCTGTTGATATATCTGATCTTTTTTTAGTAGAGCATCTTTTTGCGTCTTTAAATAGCCGGAATACTTACCCAAAAAAGCGCACGTCATCGCACTCATGACCCGCCAGTTGGATGTAAGTCCATTCATATAATACGTCATGAACTCGAACATCATTATTTCGAATAGAAGTAGTCGCAGGAAAAAATTAAGGCGTTACAGCAAGCGCGCCTGTCGCGCACACCAGCCGATACTGGTGAGGATGATGGCACCGGACAGCAAGGCACCCAGCTTGATCATGGTGACTGGCTCCACACCTGCCAGGCTGCTGCCGACCACCAGGCCGATGTCTTGCACGGGTAACTGGCTGAACACCAGGCCGCTGATCAGTGCCAGTGGAACACCGGTAATCAGCCATTGGGTGCGGCGGCTGAGCGTCGGCCGGTTGTCGAGCTGCGCCATGACGCTGGCGGTAAAGCCATCATCCGCCAGGTACTCCTGGTTGTTGCGCAGTTGTCGGGTCAGTAGATGGTCGAATTCGTCGGGTGAGTTCATGATAGATAGCTGATAAGGGTCAATGGGTTTGATCATACGACTTCACTCCAGGATGACAAGAGCTTTTGCAGTTTTTGTTTACCCCGCGCGATGTGGGTTTTAACCGTGCCGAGCGGCAGGCTCATGATCTCCGCCGCTTCGTCGTGGGAAAATCCATCTTCATAGCACAGGCGAATAGCCAACTGCTGGGCTGCGCTCAACTGCTCCATGGCCGACGCCACATCCTTTTTAGCCGCGAATTGCTGTAGTTCGCATCCCTCCGCTTCGGCATCTTCGTTTTCATCCAGTTCACACCAGTCGATCTTTTTGGCGCGCCAGCGATTGGCGGCGATGTTGAAGGCGATGCGATACAACCAGGTAGAGAACTTCGCCTCCGCACGAAATCCTGCCAGCGCGGCGTAAGCCTTGATAAAGGTTTCCTGGGCGAGATCATCGGCAAGATGAACATCGCCATTGCACAGGCGCCGCGCCCATAGGCGCAGCTGCGATTGATAACGCAAGACCAGCTGCGCAAACGCATGCTGGTCCTTGACGTTAACAACCCGCGCAATCAGGTCCTGATCGGAGACCGACATCGTGTTTAGTCCTGGATCTTGTGTTGTGCAGTTTTGTTGTCAGCCAGTTTCCACACCACTAATTGTGAAATGCCCAGACCAATCATGATGAAGCCTACGGAGCCAATGCCGATTCCCAGGAATAGGGTCAGGAATATCAGCAGACCGGTGCCGATACCGATATTTTTGACGCCCTTGCGCAGGTTATCTTCCGCTACCGCGCTGCTGGCCTCATCGCCGCGCAAGAGTTCCAGCGGTACATCTTTTCCGGCAGCCAGCAGCTGCGCAATGTTCTCGCTTTGCTGGCGTTCGCGGCGCGCCCTGGCGCGGTAGTGCATCATCATCATGACGATCACCAGGATGATCGGGCCACCGAAGATAAAGAAGATGGCAAACAGCGGGATCAGCAGCGCTGCGCCATAATCATTGCCGGAATCAAATGCTCCTTCGAATTCCCGTTCCAGATTGCGTGAGATGTGCTCGGCGATCTGCTGCTCCAGCATTTCTCCCTGGGTGCCATGGCCGGCCGGGTGGGCCGGAATGGTCGGCACAGCCATAGGCTCGCTCGGAATGGGCGCAAGAGTCGGTGCTGGCGCGCTGCTTGATGGAGGCGTGATATCCGGTGTTTGAGATTCTTCCGCCCATACCTGCATCGCCAACAGCAAGCACAGCAAAAGTCCGATACGGTTAATCAAACCGGTATGAAACATTCGGGAGGGAATTAACTCCATAACAAAATCCTCGTGGTCGAAAGGTGCGGCTGCGATCTCGAAGTCAGCGCCGTTAATGCTGTGACGCATGCGGGGTGCGTTTTGGATTCAGGCGGCAGCATTATATTAACGATCCGTGAGGCCGCCGTTCAGGATTCTTTGTTGATCCACAAAACCTGCTTGGCGCCTGATGATGGGTCACGTAGACTCGGACTCCTCATCGTGTATAGATCGGGCGGTATCTTGCCTGTTATGTTCTATTGATTGAAAGGAAGGCTTCCCTTGTTATCGACCTTATGCCGCAAGCCGGCGTGTGTGTTTCGGTGGATGGTGTTGATCGTTTGTACGGCAACCGCGCTCTCATTGCAGGCACAAACCACCACCGCTAAAAAAATCGCACCTCCCTCCTCCAGTGCGCAACGCTTGTATGCATCAGCCAAAAAGGACCTGTTGCAATTGCGTGTGCTGTTGCGCAACGGGCGCAGTCAATCCACCACCGGTTCCGGCTTTTTATTGGGTGAAGGCAACCTGGCGGTCACCAATTACCATGTCATCTCGCAAATCGCACTGGAGCCTGAAACCTATGTGGGCGAATACGTGGACACCGACGGTAAAAAAGGCGCGGTGGAATTAATCGCTGTTGATGTATTGCGTGATTTGGCGATAGTGCGGGTAGATCGTACCGGTACCGGTTCCTTTCAGTTACCGGATGACCTCCCGGTACTGGAGCAAGGCGAAGATCTTTATTCACTGGGCAACCCGCTGGACTTGGGTTTTGCCATCTCCGAAGGCACCTATAATGGCATCAGCCGGCGCGGTTTCTCTGACCATCTGATGTTCACCGGAGCCCTGAACCCCGGTATGAGCGGTGGCCCCAACATCACCGCTGCTGGCGATATTGCCGGCGTAAATGTCTCTCACCGGCGCGATGGGGAACTGGTCAGTTTTCTCGTGCCCGCCCGCTACCTGCAACAACTGGTGACCATTGCCCAAACCCGGGGAACGCCGCCGACCGATTTCAAACCGATCATTGGTGAACAATTGCTGGAGTACCAGCAAGTCATGATGGATCACCTGTTGAGTGAACCGCTGACCAGCAAGACGCTCGGGCCATATCAAATCCCGGTGCGCGAATCGGAGCAATTGCGCTGCTGGGGCAATTCGGAAGATAACACCCAGGAAGGCTATACCACTGACAGTATTTATTGCGGTATGGAGTCGGTCGTGTTTATCTCCGGTAATTTACAAACCGGACGAGTATCCATTGATCATCAATTTATTCGCAGTAAAAAAGACAATGCGCTACGTTTTTCGCGGCTGGTCAGCGACAGTTTCAGTCACCAGATCTGGAGCAGCCACCGCAGCGAAGAAGTCACCGCGCAACAATGCACGGAAGAATTTGTGGCTAACGACCAACTGCCCATGCGCGCTGTCTTATGCGCATCGGCCTATCGCAAATTTGCTGGCTTGTATAACTTCACCCTGCTGACCATTACCACCGACGACGCCTTGATGAGTTTAAAAAGTTTGTACGAGTTGCGCGGCATTTCTTACGACAACGGTATGGCGATAACGCGGCAATTGTTAAACGCGGTCACGCGTCAAGCGGATAGCGTCAACGCAGAAACAGCTGGAGAAGAAGCGCCAGCAGATGAAACAACAGGAGGCGAAGCAGAATGAGTCACGCCTTCTTTGTTGAGATCGTTACGCGCAATGGCGATGTAAAACAACGTTATCCTTTTCACGCGCTGCCCCTGCACATCGGACGCGCCTACGACAACGACATTATTCTGGATGATCCGCACACAGCGGCCCATCACGCCATCATCGACACCGATGAAAATGGTGAGCTAACCTTTCGCAGCCTGGAGTCACGCAACGGCATTGTGCACAAACGCCAGCGCGTCCAGCAGCAAGTGTTGGATGGCCATACAACGGTTCGTCTCGGTCATACCAACCTGCGCGTGCGGCCACGCGATTTCGTGGTCGCGGAAGAATTGGCCGATTCCACCAATCACCACTGGGAAGGTTGGCCGCCTTTGCTCGCGGGCCTGGTATTGCTCGCCTTACAGGCGTCTTTTGCGCATTGGCTTGGCCAGACCGGCAAAACCGAGCTGCTGGATTACTTAAGCGAAATTGCCACCGTCGTCATCAGCATGGTTTTCTGGAGTGGTGCCTGGGCGTTGGTCAATCATCTCTTCAGCGGGCAATTACGCTTCGGGCGACATTTGTTTATTGTTGCCAGTGGATTGATGGTCGGGGAATTGTGGAGCCTGCTGAGCGCCTACCTGGCC
>CAMPIG010000405.1 GCA_946886255.1 uncultured Cellvibrio sp.
GGCAATCAATGCCCGTACGGCCGAATAGCTGGGTGGATCGGGGATAGTTGAACGAACATCCTGAGCGGAAAGTTCACCTCGCTCAAACAATGCATCCATGATTTGACGTTCACGCCGACTCAGTTGATTGTGTAAATGATCTTTTGCCATAACCTGCCTATTAACTGTGTCTATTAACCGTACCCATTAACCATGCATATAATCGTGTGACGATTGGTGCTAATTTTTTAGCATCATGCTAGAAAATTAGCACCATCAAAAAATAAGTCAAGCACCTTGTGCTAAAAAAATAGCGCTTTTGTCAGAAAATAAATTAACATGTTGATTTATAAAGATATTTCAAAAGCCGTTCATCTTTCCCACCATAGAGGCGCGTGGATATGATCATGCACGGCAAGGTCGCCCCAGTGCAGCTATGCTTAAAGGGCAGCACCATGAATTAACGCTGTTTCAGGAGAGGATATGCCACATTGGTTAACTGGCACCATTGTAGAACGCCATCAATGGAACAATCGCCTCTGTTCCCTGCGGTTCTTGTTAGATTTACCCGAATTTGAAGCCGGCCAGTTCGTCAATCTGGGACTGGAAATAAACGGTAAGGCCGTCACTCGCCCCTACTCTTTGGTAAACGCGCCGGGCAAACCTATTCAGGAAATCTTCTTCAACCGCGTTGAAGATGGGTTTCTGTCACCGCAACTATTTCAATTACAACCGGGTGACAAGCTGATCAGCAGCCCCAGAGTGGGCGGTTTTTTTGTTCTCTCGATGGTACCTGCCACCCAACAATTATGGCTGTGCGCCACCGGCACAGCGATCAGCCCTTTCCTGTCCATGTTGCATACCCTTGACCCGTGGGAAAGCTTTGAACAAGTTATACTCATTCACGGCATACGCGACCACAGTGAGATGGCTTACAGTAAAGAGCTGGAACACATCAAACAGTTACATTCCCAACAGTTTCATTATTTTTATTCGGTAACCCGCGAAGCGGATACGCCGCATTTTACCCAACGCATTCCCGACCTTTTATTGAGTAATGAAATAGAAAATTTATTGGATTTAACCCTGACCGCCAATAACGCCCAAGTCATGTTGTGTGGTCATAGCGGCATGGTCAATAACTGCCTGTCTGTATTAACCGAGCGAGGATTGAAAAAGAATGAGCGACGCGATCCAGGTCAAATTACCATCGAAATTTATCAATAAGCCTTCCCCTTAACATTCTCTTTGCCCACCAGGTATCGTAATACAAACCCCTCGGTATTATTTACGTCACATTGTCCATAAATAACCGAAAAGATTTGACCCATCACAGCAGACTGCGCAGTATAGTCACGCATTACGCCAATGAACGGCGATCATTTTTTCAGGGTTGGTTTTATGCGCGAATTTTTCCTGACCGCTCCCGGGTGGCACATTGTAGTAGCGGGAACATTCTTTTTTGCCAGTATCTATCTGATCTTCGGCTGCCTGAACCGATTGCTAACCCGGTATCTTCTTCCCTCCGCAGGTATCGGTAAGATACTTGATCCACGGCCTTTTGTTAGCAGGCAATGGCAACATGAAATTGGCTTGTCTTTGTTATCTATTCTGATTTTCGGGGTAGGTCTCTTGCTGCCGTGGGGCCTGCTGCAACTCGGTTGGGCCGGACTCGCATTACAACCTTCTGTTATGCAGATTGCTATTGAAATTCCTGTTTTACTGTTATGGAATGAGATCCATTTTTATATTACCCATCGTTTGCTGCATACGCGTTGGTTACGACGTTTCCATCTTGCGCACCATCGCTCGATTGTTACGACCCCCTGGTCCACTTACAGCTTTCATCCCGTGGAAGCCATGCTGCTGGGCAATGTCATTGTGTGGCCTATGTTACTGCACGATTTCAGTACGACCGCGCTAATCTCTCTGCCGTTGTTGAGCTTGTTGTTTAACAGCATCGGCCACTCAAATTATGATTTCCACCCACAGGGCAAAGGCACCTGGTATAAAGCAAGCCGGCGTCATCACCTGCACCATGCCTGCTTCAACGGTAATTTCGGTTTTATGTTTGGTTTTATGGATCGCCTCCTAGGCACCTGTCTCCCTGATGATGCGGCCACATTACCTATTGAAAAATGGCAAGCACGCCAATCGTAAATTATTAAGGATAAATTATGCCTACTCGTTTTACTCAGGTTTATATCGATTCTGCCGGTTACTTTTTACCGGGCGATCCCGTGGACAATGAAGCGATGGATGCTTTTATTGCGCCGATTAATCGATTGTCGAAACGCATCAAGCAAAAAATTCTTGCGGAAAATGGAATCCAGACCCGTCACTATGCACTTGATGCGCAGGGTAATACGCGAATGTCCCATGCGCGGCTCGCTGCAAATGCCATTCATGATTGTTTGAATCGCAGCACAACAACGTTACCGGATATCGGTCTGCTTGCAGTTGGCTCTTCCGGTAGCGACGCCCTGATCCCCGGTTTTGCCGCTATGGTTCATGGCGAGTTGGGTGCACCACCCATGGAAACCTTGTCAAGCCTTGGCGTGTGCGCCGCTGGCGTGAGCGCCATTGAATTTGCCGCGCAGGCTATTGAGTTAAAGGGTCATGAGCAGGCTTTAGTTGCCGCTGCGGAAATGCCCTCACGTATGTTCAAGCAATCACGCTTCGCACCACGTGGTTACAACAGCGATTTTGATGCGCATTTTTTGCGCTGGATGCTATCGGATGGTGCTGGCGCATTACTATTAACTCGTAAACCCACAGCGCGAAAAAATGTTCGATTGAAATTAAGCTGGATTCATCAAAAAAGTTTCGCCGGTGATTATCCCGTGTGTATGCAATTGGGCTTAACCGAAGACCGGCAGACCTCTTTTCTTGATTTCCCCTCCAGCAGCGAGGCTGAGGCCGCTGGAGCACTTTCACTGCGCCAGGACATTCGCTTATTGCCACACTTGTTCGATGTGAGTATCCATGAATATGTGAAGTTGGTGAGTGAAGGTTGGGTTGACTCCAACGATATCGATCACTTTCTTTGCCACTACTCCTCTGCGCGCTTTATTCCCGTTGTTGAGGAGCTGCTCGACAAAGCTGGGCTCAGCATCCCGCGCGAACGTTGGTACAGTAATCTCACAACGCGCGGCAATACCGGAGCTGCTTCGATTTTTATTATGTTGGCAGAATTTCTGGAAACCCGGGAAGTTAAACCCGGCGAGAAAATATTTTGTTTTATCCCCGAGTCAGGTCGTATCAGTGCAGCTTATATGTTAATAGAAGTGGAATCCGCCGAGTTAAACGCTTCGCAACAGAATCTGCAAACAACGATCGCTCCATCCATTAGGTACTCTTCAGAACCCGTGATTGATGCACCGCACGATCCGCACACGGCTCCTGATCAACTACGTGAATTACTGACCGGTTTGGCAAACAGTTGGCACAACTACCGCTCTGATGTCTGGCGCAGTCCGATAATTCATAAACTGGTATCCAGTCATTTTACCCAGGATGATTATCGCCACTGGACTGCTCAATGGGTGCCACAAGTCAGGGAAGGCAGCAAATGGATGCGTAAAGCGGTACAGTCCCTCAGTGAGGAATATGCAGCCCTTGGCGAGTTAATTGAAACTCACGCGGGCGATGAACAAAATGATTTTATGATTTTGTACCAGGATTACCTGGCCGCCGGTGGCACCGCAACACTGGATGAGCTGCGCCGCAATCCCGGTGGCGACGCATTAAATATTTATCTTCATGGATTGGCGGCTCGTCCGAATCCAGTCGGTTTACTGGGAGCCATTTATATCATTGAAGGTACAGGGCAACGCATCATTCCCGCGCTGTTACCTCTGTTACGCAAGCAAGTTAACCTGCCAGCTAACGCTTTTCGTTTCCTTGAATACCACGGCGCAAACGATGAACACCACCTCGCGCGCTGGCTCAAAGCGGTCGAGATAACCCTGGCGATCAACCCACGCGCTGCCACACTCATTTTGCAAACAGCCAAGCGCACAGCGCAACTGTATCAAATGCAGTTTGATCATATTCTGGAGGACTAACATGAAACAGGACGCACCACTGCCACCTTTTCTTCAGGAAGCATTTGATCCTCGCGATCCCAATCCCTGGCTGGCGTTGTATCTGGATCGCAGCACGCCGTTATCAGATCATGTCAAGACTGCCTGGCTAACGGATTCAGGTTCACGCTCCCGGCAATTTTTATTACCTTTTGCCCGCCCGCTCGCGCGCACCTTTATTGTCTTGATACAGATTGTAAAGTCCGTCTTGCCACGCAATTGGGCCGCATCAAAACTATTACATTGGATACTTGCTACTGGATTGAAATACTTTGTAACGCCCGAGGCTAATTGGCTGGTCTTGCGGCACTTTCATCTCGGCTCACAAATTCTGGCTTTTATTGCCGCGAATGCCC
>CAMPIG010000406.1 GCA_946886255.1 uncultured Cellvibrio sp.
CCCAAATGGGATTCCATGGCACAGGTCTCGCTGGTGGCGGGTATTGAAGGTGAGTTTGATGTGCAGCTTGAATTGGCGGAAGCTATGCAAATTACCTCCTTTGAAACCTGCGTGAAGCTCCTCGAAGAAAAGCTTGGCTGATACGCTCGAATCAACAACCGGAGTTGTCATGAAATTCCTGCAAGCCCACAGCCTGTTAAAAGGATTTACCTCCGATAAAAAGCAGAAGTTGAAGCTGGTGATGTCGGGCCAGCCAGAAAACTTGTGCTTATTTATCCGTGCCGAATATGCGCAGCGTGGAGTGGATTGCCAGATAGAAACTATTCCTTTCAATACGCTGCATCAATACCTGTTAACACCGCAGGAAATGGGGGTTGATGAATGTTTTCTGCTTTTCCCCTGGGATTTTTTGCCTTCGCTTGATTGGCGCTCCGGTATTAATGAAGCCTCGCCATCCTTTGAAGAAACGGCGCAACAGTTGGAAAAGATGAGTGCCTTGTTTCAGCAGCGAAATGCGCATTTTTTTTATGTTCAGGCTCCTATCCCACCACTCTTCTCCAATGCGGCGGAAAATCGTCGGTTAGAAAAAAACCTGCTGGCACTGGCCCTGCAGCTCAATGCCGATGTATTACCGGCTGATTTTTTCTCTCTCAATAGTTATCTGAATTTTGGTGTGCCCTTTGCGAGCAATCAGTGTGGTGACTTGGCGGAGATAATTTTCCGTGAATTAAAGAGCTCGGTGATCCAGCCAAAAAAAATGTTAGTGACAGACCTCGACAACGTCATGTGGGGTGGTGTGATTGGTGAAGACGGTGTTGAGGGCATCAAGGATAAACCCGAAGGTGAGGGGTATCCGCACTTTATCTATCAAACGCTGTTGCGCAAATTCAAGGATCAGGGGGTGCTATTGGCAGCCGTGAGTAAAAATGATTCTGATCTGGCGCGTGCACCGTTTCAGCGAGTGAATTCGGTTTTGCACGAAGAAGACTTTGTCGCTGTGCTTGCAAGTTATGAAAGTAAAACCGCGCAGATAAGCGCATTGGTTACGCAACTCAATGTGGGGCTGGATGCCTGTGTGTTTGTGGACGATAACCCGGTGGAGATTGCGGCGGTTACCCAGGCGCTACCGACAGTCACCTGCGTAACCTTTCCTGCTAAAGTTGATGGCTTGGTGGAAACGGTGGCGCAACTGGAACAGTTATTTTCTACGGCGACCTTAACCGATGAAGATAAACAGCGTACCCGGTTATATCGCACTCGTCTTGCAGGTATGGTGCCCGTTGCAGCCGCAGAGGTAAATCTGGAAAGTTTTCTGCGTGAGCTGGATATGGTGTTGTATATTTTTGATCGCACGACAGACCAGCAGGATCGGGCAATTCAATTAATCAATAAAACCAACCAATTCAATCTTAACGGTGTACGTTACACTGAGACTGAAGTAAGAGAAGTGCTGGCGCGTGGTGGCCGCTTGCTGACGGCTCATTTGAAAGATAAGCATGGCGATCACGGAGAAATTATTGCCTGTCTGCTAGATCACGAGGAAATGCTGTTGTCGTTGGTAATGTCCTGCCGCGTGATGCAACGCAAGGTTGAGCAGGTATTTCTCGGTTGGTTGGCTGCGCAAATTCTGCAGAGAGAATTTATCTCTATGCGTTACCTCAAGACCGAACGCAACACACCCGTGCAACAGTTTCTGGCGGCGGAGCAATTTATTATTGCTGATGATCTGGCCAAGGTACCACGGCAACACTTTGTACAACGGCAACAAACAGTCATGTCGTGGTTCAGGCTGATAACGCAGGAATAATATTGATGACGAACCGTTCCGATATTTACCGTCAGGCTTTTTGGTTGCAGGGGCCAGCGGCCCAGCAGTGTTTCGCATGGCTGCATCAGCCACGGCGTTCTACGATCAAACGTGTGGGTATACTCATTGTCGGTCCGGTTGGGCCGGAATATATGCACAGTCATCGGTCCATTCGCTATTTGGCCGATGAATTGGCTGCTCATGGTTTTGTGAGTTTGCGGTACGATCCGTTGGGTATGGGCAATTCATCTCACGACCTGGGGGATGACGCAATCGCTGATGGTTGGCAGGAAACATTGGTAGCAGCTAAACGCTTTTTTCAGGATGTGTTGAATATCCCCGATATTATTGTTCTCAGCTTGCGATCCGGTGCGTTGTTGGCCGGTGAGTTTATGGCCGCTCACTCGGTAAAAGGTGCAATCTTTTGGTATCCCTATCTGAAAGGATCTGCTTTTGTTCGTGACCTGCAAATCATCGACTCGATGTTGCATATGCAAGCTGCTGCCGGTTTTATTGAAGCTGGTGGCTATCCTCTCTATCCCGCCACGCAAGCTCGCTTGGAAACTGTTGATTTGTTAGCGATGCAAGTAAGGGGGCTGCAACAAGCGTTGATCATCAATAATGCCGCGCAACCGCCCAGCAAAAAATTACAACAGTCACTCTCTGAGCAGGGTGTTGTGGTAACGCAGCAGAATTTATCCGGGCTTGAACGGATGATGAAGCAGTCGGAAATTACCGAGGTGCCTGAGGATAATGTGGCAGCGATACTGGCTTGGCTGCAATCTACCTTTGCAGAGGAGCAGGAGCATGTAATATTCGCTAATACAGATGACAACATGCTGGACGACGAAAATTTTTGCGAACGCGCATTAACCATCACCACCGAACGCCCAATGTTTGGTGTCATAACAGAACCGACTACACCGGATTACGCAAAGCCTTTGCTGGTTTTTATCAATGGCGGCTCCGGGCATCATGTCGGCCCGAATCGTTTGTATGTCGACATTTGTCGTCGTTTGGCGGGCAATGGAATCAGCTCGGTGCGTCTGGATTTGAGCAACCTTGGCGATAGCGCACAGGACATCGCACCTGATAGCCACAATCCCTACGCCCTGACGGCAGCTGAAGATGTTACGGCAGCTCTCGCATCCCTGCGCGTAAATACCAATTACCATAAATTTGTTCTCAGCGGTTTATGTTCCGGCGCCCATAACAGTTTTCAGGCCGTCCTTCACAAGCCATCACTGGGCGTGCGCGAAATTATTTTGATTAATCCCTTGGCGTTTTACTGGAGGCAGGGCGATTCCTTATTGGCTCCTGAAGACAGCCAGCACGAAGCCGATGCAGCACACTACAGCGGCAATGTACGCAGCCTGCGTAAATGGATTTCATTGTTTACCAGTCCGCAGAAACTGCGCAGTGCATTTGCTTTTGGTGTGCGGCTGATACAAAAAAAATCACATAAACTGGGCAAGGAATTGGCGAGGGCCGTGGGTGTTGTGCAACATTCGCAGCTTGAGAAAGATTTGTTGCTGATCAATCAGCAGCGAATCAAGATAACCTTACTGATTGGTGAAACAGAACCGGGTTATCGTTTGTTGATGGCTCAGGCGGGTGACACGGTAAAGCAACAGATAACCAGAGGTGAGATGCACATTGCTATCATCAAAGATGGCGACCATACATTTTCTTCTCTGGTCAGTCGCCGTCACTTGGTTGATTTATTTGTGGAGCAATTTACACATTATGCCTAAATCTGAAGGGCACGTTGCACCGTTATGCCCCCCGTTATAGTGCTATTGCATCGGTTTCTGAAACAGAAAAATAAACTTATCGGTCTTGTTTATGATGTCTTTGGCCCAGATGTCCTTGGTGTAATCGTCAGCCGGGTTACGCAAGATATCCAGTGATTTAACAAACACAAAACCCTCGCTTTCAAAATCCGCGCGTGCAAACTCTTCATCAATACGGTGTAACGTCTGCGCTGCCTCTTTCCCCGTACCCGACGTTGCCGCGTGATCAATCACCAGTATCATGCCTCCGGGTTTCAATGCGGTTTTGATCTGTTCAAAAAAAGAATTCCGATCTGCTTCAAAGCTGGGATCATTGGGCCGTTTAACATAGATATCGTGGTAGGCAAGAGACAACCAGATAAGGTCAACCTCTTCCGGCAGATTCATCTGCGTCCACTCACCATCCACCCGCGTCACATTTTTCAGACGATTATTCGCCAACCGCGCTTCCATTTGCGGTTGCGTAAAATGGAGAAATAACGGGGTATTGGCGAGATAAACATGACCTTCTTCACCGACGACTGCCGCAAGTAATTCGGTATACCAGCCACCGCCACCCAATAAATCAATCACCCTCATACCCGGCTCAACACCGGCAAACGCAAGAATCTCCGCCGGCTTACGCTGGGCATCATCACGTCGGTCTTCTTCAGGGCGCAGGGGATTAAAGTAAACAGCAGTCTGATAGATATTGGCATCATGCTCGGCCACCGGCGCCTTCTCACTGCAACCGATCAACACCGCCAATACGCTTAAAAGAGAGCCTAGCTTGATCATGTCATATCCCTCGAAGAA
>CAMPIG010000407.1 GCA_946886255.1 uncultured Cellvibrio sp.
ACCCAATGAAGATGCCATCCCTGCAATCCCGCTGGATCGCATTGACAGCTTCCTGTCGCGCAGCCGGATTCTCGACCTGGATGACCTGGAAGGCGCACCTTACATGCTCGCCGGTCCGGAGAAACGCATTGTGGTTGGTGCCGGTGACACCGCGTATGCGCGCGGTGATTTCAGTGGCGATATCAAAAACTACGGTGTTTTCCGCAAAGGCGATAAATATGTAGATCCTGAGACTAAAGAGTTTCTGGGCATTCATGCACAAAGTATCGGCACCGTCAGCGTGCAATCGCTGAAGGACGATATCGCGACAGTAACGGCGATCCGCAGTACCGAAGAAATTCGTATGGGCGATCGCCTGCTGCCTAACGAAGAGCGCTCGGTGGATTCCATCTTCTACCCCAGCGCACCGGATACCGACATTGATGGGATTATCCTGGGTGTTGAAGGTGGCGTTAGCCAGGTCGGAAAGATGAACGTGGTGATCCTCAATCGCGGTGATCGCGAGGGACTCCAGGTCGGCAATGTGCTAGCCATCTATAAAACCGGTGAGCTGGTACGTGACCGGGTGACCAATGAGCGCGTGCAACTGCCAGACGAGCGGGCTGGCCTGCTGATGGTCTTCCGCACCTTTGAGAAGATGAGCTTCGGCCTGGTGCTGGAAGCAGAACGCCCGCTTTCCGTGAACGACAAGGTGCGTAACCCCTGATTTACCTTCCCCCTTTTTATCTAATCCAGCCGCTTCATTGACGAAGCGGCTTTTACCCAGCAAGGACGTATATGCAAGACTCCCTTCAAGCCAGCCTTATTCTTCAGCGCCTGCCGGATTTCGGTCCCGCTACCTACTGGCGCTTACGTGACGCTTTTGGCGATCCGGGCAGTGTGCTCAGGCAATCCCCGGAAAAACTGCAACCTTTTCTCAAGCCCGCCGCAGCGGAAGTATTGCTGGATTATCAGCGGCAATCCCACAACAGCCATTTAGGCCGATGCCTTGCGCGCGACCTCGCCTGGATCAATGAACATCCCGAGGTCACCCTGCTCAGTCTTGAAGACCCACGCTACCCCGCGCTGCTGCGCGAAATCCGCCGCGCCCCGCCCTTGCTGTTTGTGTTGGGTGACCCTGCCTGCCTAAGCATGCCGCAGGTGGCGATTGTGGGCAGCCGTAATCCCACACCGGGGGGCAGCGATAACGCCCATCACTTTGCCCGCTTTCTCGCCGGCGCCGGTTTTACCATTACCAGCGGGCTGGCGTTGGGTGTTGATGGTGCGGCACATCGCGGTGCACTGGCGGCAAATGGCAAAACGATTGCGGTGTTAGGTACTGGTATCGACAGGGTCTATCCGGCGCGACACCGGCAGCTGGCCCAGGACATTATTGCGACGGGTGGAGCGCTGGTCTCTGAATTTCCGCTCGATACACGCTCCAATGCCAGCAACTTCCCACAACGTAACCGCATCATCAGCGGCTTGAGCTGTGGCACTCTGGTTGTGGAGGCGGCGGTGCAGAGCGGATCCCTGATCACCGCCAGACTGGCACTGGAGCAAAACCGTGAAGTCTTTGCCATCCCCGGCTCCATCCATAACCCCTTGGCGCGGGGTTGTCACAAGCTGATTCGTGACGGTGCAAAGCTGGTCGAAACCGGGCAGGATATTGTGGAAGAACTGGCTGCATTGCTCGGCTTTCAGCAGGCGGAACTGGATTACGCCCAGGCAAGCGCTGCTTCCGTTGCGCAATTGATGCTTGATCCAGCGGAAGCCAGGCTATTGGACGCTATGGGTTATGACCCGGTCGATGTGGATACTCTCGCACAACGCACGGCGCTGGATGTCGGTCTTATCGCCGCGCAGCTTATTGGACTGGAGTTGAAAGGTGCGGTCAGCAATACCGCCATCGGCTACGTGCGGGCAGCACCTTGAGACAACCTTGCCTGTTGAGCCAACCGGCCCGGTGCATTAGAGTGCGGGCTCGTTTAACGGGTACCCATGCCCCCTTGTAACAGGACCTGCGCTATGACCGATTGGTCACTCAATCCTCGTATTCGCCATGCTGCCGAAGTTATGCGTCGGGGAGGCGTTATTGCCTATCCTACTGAGGCCGTTTGGGGGCTTGGGTGCAATCCTTTCGATCGACGGGCGGTGGAATATCTGCTGTCACTCAAGCAGCGCCCCATGCACAAAGGCTTGATCCTGATCGCGGCCGACATCCGTCAACTGGGGCCGTTCATCGATCACCTGGATGATCTGCAACGCCAGAAACTGAAAAACTCCTGGCCTGGTCCGGTGACCTGGTTGGTGCCCAGGAATAAGTTGGCACCCTTTTGGGTGACGGGAAATTCGCCGTCGCTTGCGTTGCGGGTAACAGATCATCCCTTGGCGGCGGGTTTATGTCGGGCGTTCGGTGCGCCGATAGTGTCCACCTCTGCCAACCCCCAAGGACTTGAGCCGGCGCGTGATGCATTGACCTTGCGGCGCTACTTCGGCGATCAACTGGATGCAATTACCCAAGGGAAAGTCGGCCACCGAACTAATCCCTCGGAAATTCGCGATCTGTTAACCGGGGAGATTCGTCGGCCTGGTTAGCCTTGATGTGTGACCACCAACCCCCTTGACCTATATCAACGCGTGCATAAGCAGGGCTTTGCCATATTAAGACCATGCCCCAACCAGGGCTTACAATGGCACCCTACCGCAAGGCAGGGATTCAAAAATGTCATGGCCGAAGCGAACCATGATTGAGCAGAGTGAGGATTTATGAGCGAGACTAACCCCGGCAATGTTCCCGACAAATTAGCGGTGAAGGCGTATTTACTGGATTTGCAGGATCGCATTTGTGCAGCGCTTGCCGAAGAAGACGGTGGCGGGAAATTTATCGAAGATTCCTGGGTCAGAGCGGAAGGCGGTGGCGGACGTTCCCGCGTATTGGCCGAAGGTGCGGTGATCGAGAAAGGTGGAGTTAATTTTTCTCATGTACATGGCACACAAATGCCCGCTTCGGCTACTGCCCATCGGCCAGAGTTGGCGGGGCGCGCGTTTGAAGCCATGGGGGTGTCGTTGGTTATCCATCCGCACAATCCCTACGTGCCCACCAGTCACGCCAATGTGCGTTTTTTTATCGCAGAGAAAGACGGGGCGGAACCCGTCTGGTGGTTTGGTGGCGGTTATGATCTGACGCCTTACTACGGCAATGAAGAAGATTGTCGCCACTGGCACCGCACCGCACAGCAAGCCTGCGCGCCTTTTGGCGCAGAGATATATCCCCGCTTCAAGCAGTGGTGTGATGATTACTTCTTCCTTAAACACCGCAACGAAGCGCGCGGCATCGGCGGCCTGTTTTTTGATGATTACAATGTTGGTGGTTTTGAGCAGAGTTTTGCGCTGATGCGTGCAGTTGGAGATAGTTACCTTCCTGCCTACCAACCGATTATGGCGCAGCGTAAAAACCTGGCTTATGGCAAGCGTGAACGTCATTTCCAGTTGTATCGGCGCGGACGCTATGTGGAGTTCAACCTGGTCTATGACCGTGGCACGCTGTTTGGCTTGCAGACCGGCGGACGCACGGAGTCTATCCTGATGTCGCTGCCGCCATTGGTACGTTGGGAATACAATTGGCAACCGCCGGTCGGATCTGCAGAGGCAGACCTCTATGACACGTTTTTGCCGGCGCGCGCCTGGATTTGATCGACTTCGGCTTGGATAATTGGCCATCCCTCCTGTGGGGTGGCGCTTTCCTACAAAGAACGATAACAACACGCATGACACACTGGACTTGCAATGACTGATCTCTACGCTGTTTTCGGCAACCCTATCAACCACAGTAAATCGCCGCATATTCATCGTCATTTTGCCGAGCAAACCGGGCAGGACATGACCTACACCAAGCAATTGGTGGCGCCGGGTGAGTTCGACCAGGCGGCGACGGAATTCTTTGG
The DNA here is from genome assembly GCA_946886255.1 of uncultured Cellvibrio sp. The sequence goes on from CAMPIG010000407.1 coordinate 3,927, forward strand.
CAAGGGTGGTAAAGGGCTGAATGTCACGGTGCCCTTCAAACTGGATGCCTACAGTTTTGCGGCACGCCTGACACCGCGTGCCCGGCGCGCCGGTGCGGTTAATACTCTGGCGTTGCAAACGGACGGCACTGTACTCGGCGATAACACCGACGGTATCGGCATGATCCACGATATGCATAACCTCGGTTGGGAATTACGTGGCAAACGCATATTGATCCTCGGGGCGGGCGGTGCGGTACGTGGCATCCTGCAACCCTTGATGGAACAGGAACCGCAAGAGGTTGCCATTGTTAATCGCACGCACCATAAAGCGGAACAATTGGCTAACGGCTTTCACGATTTAGGTGATGTACGTGCCCTGACGCTGGAAGCGCTGGCAGGCCAGCAATTCGATACCATCATCAATGGCACCTCCGCCAGTTTGCACGGCGAATTGCCGCCTCTGCCGGATGATC
>CAMPIG010000408.1 GCA_946886255.1 uncultured Cellvibrio sp.
CTATTGCGCTGACCGTGGACGAAGGGTTGGATTGTTTCCATCGTAGCCTGGGTTACGGCTCACGCTATCACATCACCATTTCCTCCACCGACCTGCAAGCACGGATCGATAAGTGGGTAAATAAAAAAACCATGGAAGGTTTTAAAGCTGACATGTCCAAAAAACAGAAACGACATCCACGCCCCGCCGTCAGTACAGATTTCGCAGAACCTGCTAATTCACTGGAGAAAACACTGGCCTCCGCGTTTGAGAAGTTACTTGATATCGACGCTGTTGGGCGGCATGACAACTTTTTTGAGCTAGGCGGACACTCATTGCTGGCTACACAATTAATCACCGAATTGCGCAGCACCTTGAATGCTGACATGGCTATCTCCGACATACTGGAAAATCCCACGGTAGAGAAACTTGGCCTGATATTAGAGGCTGAAAGTCACCTCGCTACAGAAACTGAGCCGGTTTAAACCGGCTCAATCCAGGGGAACAACCGATGTCATTAGCACAAGAACAATCTGCACCAACCAAGCCCGTCGTGTTCATGTTACCGGGCCAAGGTAGTCAATATTATCAAATGGGTAGAGAGTTATATGAACACTTGCCCCGTTTCCGCTACTGGATGGAATCACTCGATAAAAAAGTACAGGAACGCGTTGGCTTTTCAGTGATTGACGAGTTGTTTTGTGCAGATCACGGGAAAAGCAAACCCTTTACTGACCTAGCCAAATCCCATCCCGCTATTGTGCTGGTGGAATTTGCTCTGGCAAAAACGATCATGGATGCTGGTATTACGCCGGATTATTTTATCGGCGCCAGCCTGGGGGAATTTTCTGCAGCGGCGCTGGCGGGCGCTATGTCGCTCGACACATTATTCGATCTGGTTTTACATCAAGGGGAAGAGCTGGGCGCAGAAAAAACTCATATGGGAATGACTTCCGTTTTTATAGACGAGACCCGTTTATTGCCCATTGTCGAACAATACGGATGCGAAATTGCCGGAGTACACAGTGCTTCACACTTTGTGATTGCCGGTTATAGGCAAGCACTGGACAATTGCCACACGATATTCAAGTCGGATGATATTCCTTTCCAGCCGTTGACGGTGAACCAGGCTTTTCACTGCAGTCTACTGGACGTGGAAAAGAGCAAAATATTGCCCTTTATTCTTGCGCACCATTATACAAGATTAAACAAACCACTATTTTCCTGCGCGAGCAGCGAAAAATTATCTGCTATTCCCCAGGACCATTTCTGGAACGTCATTCGAGATCCCATTTTGTTCCGTTCAACGATTCAATCAGTTGAGCAACAAGAAGGGCCTTGTATCTATCTGGACCTCGGCCCCTCTTCCACGCTAACAAATTTTGCCAGGATGAATATCAGCCGTGACTCAAAATCAGAGTTTTATACGCTGATGGACCCCTTTGGCAGCGATCTACAGCGACTTGAAAACCTGCTGACTTATTTCGGTAAAACTATCGCTGACCTCAACCACAACACTCGACAAGGTAATGTCTCTATGAATGCTTATATTTTCCCCGGCCAAGGTTCTCAATTTGTCGGCATGGGAAAAGAACTCTTTGCAGAGTTTCCCGATATGGTTGCTACTGCCGATGAAATTCTGGGTTATTCCATTGAAAATTTGTGCACGCAGGATAAAGACAAAAAGCTGAACCAGACCCAATACACCCAGCCAGCACTGTATGTGGTTGAAGCTATGTCGTATCTGAAAGCCATACAGGAGGGTGTGCAACCGGATGTCGTTGCCGGACACAGCCTGGGAGAGTATTCAGCACTTTTTGCCGCAGGTGTATTTGATTTTGCTACCGGCCTCAAGCTGGTTAAACGTCGCGGGGAGCTGATGAGTACCGCAAAGGTTGACGGCGGGATGGCTGCGGTACTCAATATTGATGCTGAGCGAATTGCGAGCATTCTTCACAAAGGCAATCTCAGTGAAATTGACGTAGCCAATTTCAACAAGCCGACCCAAACCGTCATTGCCGGACCTAAGGATCAGCTGGCTGTCGCTGCCCGATTATTTGAACGAGCGGGAGCAAACTTTGTACCCCTGAATGTCAGTGCACCCTTTCATTCCCGCTACATGCAACCTATAGAAGCGGAGTTTTCCGATTATTTGCAACAGTTTGAATTCCAGCCACCGCGCATACCTGTTATGTCCAACGTGACGGCACGACCTCACGACTTCACCACCATTAAAAAACAACTTGCGCAGCAAATTAGCCAATCTGTGCTTTGGACTGACACTATTCGCTACCTGATGAGCCAAGGAGATTTCCACTACCGTGAATTAGGTCCCGGTGAGGTATTAACCAAACTCGTCTCAAGCATCGTACAACACTGCGAACCGCTGCAAGAGGTTACTCCCCTGGAAAATTATCGCCGGTCTGACGAATCTGCCAAGCTACTTTCGTCACATCTTCCGTCGAGTGATACCCACAAGGCTGCTCCGATATCAGAGGCTAGGAAAATTATTGGTGATGACCATGGGTTGGCCGACTTTTACCAAGTGCAATCAAACTATGTGATCAGACCTTTGGACTACCACCAACATGGACTGATTAATGAGTTGGCCAAGTCGGGATCACTGACATTCGTCGCACTACATCACGATGCCATTATTAAAGATGAACAAGCCGTAGAGAAAGTTGCGTCGCTTAGCAAGCGTTATTCAAATCTAGGCGTGGGCTTTACCGCCGATATTATCTACCCGGAGCGTGAAGCATCGTTGGTTAACCGATTACTGGATACCAACATTCAGCATTTTTATGTAAAGCATTATTTTCGGATTTCTACCGCTTTAACCAAGTTGCGAATTAAAACCGCATTACGTAATGAATATCGCGGAACACTGATGGTTGAAGTCGGAAGTCTGGAAGAAGCCCGAATTTTTTTACGTCCACCAACCCGAAAAATCCTCGAGCAACTGCAGTCTTCCGGCGAGATTACGGCCCAGGAAGCTACTCAGGCACTGGATATCAATCTGGCAGACGCCATTGTTTATAACGGTGACTGGCGTGAACTCCAATCCCTTGTCCAGCTGCGCGACAGTCTATTTAACACTGATTCCTCCTTGCATCAAAAAAGACCTTACATCGGCAGCACGGGAGCAATAGGATCTCCGGTATCAATCGCACGCGCCATTAACTGCGGCGCTGATTTTGTTTGCGCCGGTGACATTTTCCTCTGCGCCCAGGAATCTAATCTGGACATTAGCGTTAAGCATTTGCTGCGAAATGTTGATAACTCCAATTTTATTCAGATTCCGGATGTAGACCTGTTTGAATTTGGCCGCAAAGCATCCGTGGTCAATAGCCAGTCAGATTATATTTATGCCGCCACCAGTCTTTATTCGCTGTGGAAGAAGGAGCCGTCATTGGAAACCATGAGTGACGGAGGTAAAACCTATCTGGAAACCCATTTTTTCCGTGAAGGCCTGGAGAATGCCTGGGGTAACCTTGTAGAGCAGAATCGTTATTTAAGTCACGCAGATATTACAGCAGCAAGCGCTAACTCGCGCTTCAAGATGACGCTGCTATTTAAGCATTATTTGAAGCAGCTCCAGCATACATCGCCACTACAGGTAGGTGAACTCGATCGCGAAATTGCCGACCTGAACCAATGGCTAGCTAAAAACAGCGAAGCTTCGTGGGATGGTAAGCGCGCCTATAGCATTGTTAATCATCTTGTTGAGACAGCAGCCAAAATGATTGATCAAAACATGAAAATAGCTTCCTAGCGTTAGCAGAGCGAATACCTATGAAGGTTGACACACTAAGCACGGTAAAAGTTTATGGATGCCGCGTATCCAGTGGTAGAACCGTCAACTATTGCTGGATTATCGCCAATCGCTTAACCCATCAGGCAGTGATTGTTGATCCTGCCTGGGAACTCGCAACCATCGTCGACATGCTTCACAGAAACGCGTTGCAATTGAAGGCTGTGTTGGTCACACATCATCACCACGATCATATTCATCTGGCCGATTCGGTGTCAGCACTGTATGGAATTCCTGCCTTTATATCGAAAAACGAGATGGATTTTTATGCATTACCCAAGCATGACTTTTACACCTTTAAAGACGATGAGACGTTATCAGTCGCCGGTTTATTCATAAAGCCTATCCTGACACCCGGTCACACTGCGGGAAGTACGTGTTTCCTTATCGGCGATGCTTTATTTACTGGTGATACGGTTTTTAATGAAGGCTGCGGGATGTGTGTTGGACGAGGGGCTGACCCCGCACAGTTATTCACCAGTCTGCGTCGCCTTAAACAGGAAATATCTGACTCAGTCAGAGTGTATCCCGGACACCGTTACCTGACCGAACTGGGAGCAGATT
>CAMPIG010000409.1 GCA_946886255.1 uncultured Cellvibrio sp.
CAGTATCACCAATGTACATCCCTGGGCGCTTACGCACCGCATCCAGTCCTTTAAGAACTTTAATACTGGACGAGTCGTAAGTTTTCTCATCTGACATAGATCTATTCTCCGCTTGCTACTTTATCTGTCGCGTTTATCGTGAATTAACAACCGCTTGAACTTTCCCCTGTTCCACGTGGAACAGTTTTATCTCAGCTCCCGGCAGTTGGCACCAGGCATCTATCAAAATCTGTTGTTCTACGCCCGTTACGAATGTTTGCGTACCCATGCTATCGAGCCATTTGACGAGCAGGTAACGGTGTTGTTCGTCCAGCTCCGCCGGTAAATCATCTATTAGATAAATACAACGGCGCCCTGTCATCCGAGAGAAAACATAGCCTTGGGCAATCTTAAGTGCGCATACCAGAAGCTTTTGTTGGCCCCTGGATAACACTTCAGCTGCAGGGAAACCTTTTACTGCTATGCGTAGATCCGCTCTATGACTACCTATCTGCGTGAAGCCCTGACGTCGATCTCGTTCCATACTGTCTGCCAGAATGGCGAAGTAATCTTTGCTCTTGTCCCACCCGCAGTAATAGGTGAGCTCAATCCCTTCTATGGCAATGAATTCCTGAATAAGGGAATAGAAGGTTTCGCAAAATTTCGCCATGCAACTCTGCCGGTAAGCATGAATTTGCTCGCTATACTGGGCCAGCTCTTTATCCCAGGTCGCCAGCTCAAAGCGGTCCATTCTATCACGCCGGAGCAAGCTATTGCGGTGTTTGAGGCAGCGCTGCGCATCTTTCCAAACCTGGAAAAAACCAGGTTCCACGTGAAACACCAACCAGTCCATAAACTGGCGCCTCACCTTTGGGCTTCCTTCTAACAGCTGAAAGGTATCCGAGTTGATAACCTGAATCGGCAGATATGATGCCAAAGCTGCAGCTGAAGGGACTAAAGCTCCATTGGCTTTAAACGTCGCTGCTCCATTGGCTTGGCGGTTTATCCCGACAGGTATCTCCGTACCCTCAGCATTAACCTTACCGAACACCGTAAAGGAATCCTGTTCATGGTGAATCAACGGTTTGTGTTTATGACTGCGGAAGGAGCGGCCTACACCCAAAACATTAATAGCTTCAAGAATGCTGGTTTTGCCAGAGCCATTTTCGCCAAAAATAAGGTTAACCTGCTCAGACGGGGAGATGTCGACGGAATCAAGATTGCGGAGATGCTGGATAAAGAGACGCTTCAAAGTCATAAGAAGGTCTCTTAATGAAAATCGGGGATGGAGATGAAGGCGTTACACCGACGCGTCCTACAGACGCATCGGCATAACAACATAAAGCGAATCACTATTCTCAGGCTCTTCAATCAAGGCACTGCTGTTAGCATCAGAAAGAGTAATCTTGATATTCTCGTGATTAATGACATTCGCTACATCCTGCAGATAACTCACGTTGAAACCTACTTCCAAAGAATCGCCAGCATAATCTACGGTGACTTGCTCTTCTGCCTCTTCCTGTTCCGGGTTATTAGCGACGATAGTTAGCATACCGTCGCTCAGCAATAACCGTACGCCGCGGTACTTTTCGTTCGACAGAATGGCTGTACGACCAAACGCCTGTTTAAGTTCAAGGCGGGAACCTATTACCACTTTGTTCCCACCGCGAGGTAGCACGCGCTCATATTCAGGAAACTTACCGTCCACCAGTTTGGACGTAAAGGTGTACTCAGCGGAAGTGACACGAATGTGATTGGCACTGAGGGTAAACTCCACTTGAGCGGTAGAATCATCCAATAATCTCGACAATTCCAACACGCCTTTACGCGGCAAAATTGCCTGGATAACATCGGGAGTATTGACGGCCACTGCCCTGGTACACATAGCCATGCGGTGGCCATCGGTAGCAACCACACGTAACTGATCCTGGCGAACCTCCCACAGCATCCCGTTCAGATAATAACGGACATCCTGCTGTGCCATGGCAAAAGCCGTGCGCTCAATCAGGCGCTTAATCTCCTGTTGGGCACAACTGAATTGCAGATTACCCGGACTGTCTTCAACATTAGGGAAATCACTTGCGGCGAGCGTAGACAAGGTAAAACGGCTGCGCCCGCTTTTGACAATAATGCGTTGTTCTTCCTGAAAAAACTCGATATTGGAGCCATCAGGAAGGGATCTGCAGATATCTACCAACTTACGCGCGGGAACGGTTATCTCACCACTCTCCCCCGCCTGTTCCAGCTGTACCCGCCCGACAATCTCCACTTCCAGATCCGTACCGGTCAAAGACAGTTGATCGCCATTCAGAACCAGCAGCACATTAGAGAGTACCGGCAGGGTTTGACGGCGTTCCACAACACCGGCAACCAATTGTAAGGGTTTAAGCAGAGCCTCGCGGGAAACGACAAATTTCATGTGTTGGTCTCTTTAAATGTCCTGATAAAAGGGCTTCAACAGAAGGTATAGGAATACTGGTGTGCGATAACCCTGCACGGCTTGCGCATCATAAACCGAATCAGTGCGTCTGGATCAAGTTGTGAGGGAACGCAGCAAATTTTTCATGTCTTCACGAATATCCGCACTTTCTTCCTGCAGCTCTTTGATCTTGCGGCAAGCATGCAAAACCGTCGTGTGATCGCGCCCACCAAAAGCCTCGCCAATCTCTGGCAGGCTGTGATTAGTTAGTTCTTTTGCCAGTGCCATCGCCACCTGACGCGGACGCGCAACCGAACGACTGCGTCGTTTGGAAAGCAAATCGTTGATCTTGATCTTGTAATATTCGCCTACAACACGCTGGATATTATCTATCCCCACCTGTTTGTCCTGTAGGGCCAACAGGTCTTTCAAGGCTTCGCGTACCAGGTCCACATCAATGGCGCGACCCGTAAAATTAGCACTGGCAATCACCCGCTTTAACGCACCTTCCAGATCGCGCACATTGGCGCGAATACGCTGGGCAATAAAGAAGGCCGCTTCGTGGGGCAAATCAATGCCGACCTGTTCGGCCTTCTTCATTAATATAGCAACCCGGGTTTCCAATTCCGGCGGTTCGATGGCCACTGTTAGCCCCCAACCGAAACGTGACTTCAAACGCTCTTCAAGGCCATTAATTTCCTTGGGATAACGATCACAGGTGAGAATAATTTGCCGGCCGCCTTCGAGGAGGGAATTAAAGGTATGAAAAAACTCTTCCTGGGATCGCTCTTTTCCAGCAAAAAATTGGATATCGTCAATCAATAAAGCATCCATGGAGCGGTAGTAGCGTTTGAAATCGTTGATCGCATTCAACTGCAACGCCTTGACCATATCCGCCACAAAACGCTCGGAGTGCAGATAAACCACTTTGGCGTTCGGATTACGAGCCACCATGGCATTACCTACCGCCTGCATCAAGTGCGTCTTACCCAAACCTACCCCGCCATAAATAAATAAAGGGTTGTATGCACCGCCGGGATTTTCAGCAACCTGACGTGCTGCGGCCAAACCCAACTGGTTGGACTTACCTTCGACAAAGGTAGCGAAGGTTGAGGACACATTCAGATAATTACTGTGTTTAAGTGCGCCCTCCACTTCGGCCTCCTGAGAATTGCGCGAAGCTGACTCAAAACCGATCTCTACCGATGCAATCTCTCTTATTGGCGTACTCATTGAGGTAACAGTAGAGACCGCTCCGTCTATAGACGGGGTGCGGAATTCCGACGTTACATTGCCGTTGTGCTGGGCTTGCTGGGTCGCAAAAGACGATACGGGGACTGATTCAACTGCAGGCGATACCGGTGCGCGATTATATTGGAAAGCTGCTTGGGGTCTGGGAAGAATCCCGATCACCACTGTCAAACTGGTCCCTTGCTGATAGCTGCCAACCAACTCGCGAATGCGGGTCAAAAATTTCTCTGACACCCAATCGCAGATAAATCGATTGGGGGCTAATAAACGTAATTCGTTGGGCCCGGCCGACTCGTCGATTTGCAAAGGTCTAATCCAGGTATTGAACTGCTGTTGAGGCAGTTCACCCTGCAAACTCGATGCACATAATTTCCAAAGTGACTCCGGCAAAACCCCTACTCCAGGCTGAAAGTTATTAGTTCAAAATGAGCCGGCTAGTGTACTCTCACACCTCTTTGTTATCCACAGTTGACACAAAAAAATAATGTCATAAGAAATTTTTTACTCATTTAAATTCAATAAGTTAACAACCACTCACCAGAAAATTTATACACAGAGCTGGCACAAAAAATTGTTCATTTTTTAATCTTATCTGTTAATAAATCTGTGGCTATCCGCGTAATAAATTGGTGAAAATCCGGTATATCGTAAAATAACAACAAAATGCACTCTA
>CAMPIG010000410.1 GCA_946886255.1 uncultured Cellvibrio sp.
ACATGTCGCCCGAGGCGCGCGACCTGGGTATTAAAGTGCGCACCTCCAGCTACACACGCCACCACGTCAATATCTCCATGTGTAAGGCAAAAGCCAACGGCCACTACATCAATTCCCTGCTGGCCTTGCAGGAAGCGCTGGATAGTGGTTGCGAAGAAGCCTTGTTGCTGGATAACGAAGGTTACGTGGCGGAAGGCAGCGGCGAGAACTTCTTCCTGGTGCGCGACGGTGTGATCTCCACCCCGGAGCTGACGTCCTGCCTCGACGGCATCACCCGCAACACCATCTTCCAGCTGGCGGCAGATTGCGGTTATGAAATTCGCGAAAAGCGGATTACCCGTGACGAAGTGTATATCGCCGATGAAGCTTTCTTTACCGGTACCGCGGCAGAAGTATTGCCGATTCGTGAACTGGATGGTCGTCAAATCGGCGAAGGTCGCCGCGGTCCGGTTACCACGCGCTTGCAAGACCTGTACTTCAAAGCGGTACGCGGTGAATTGGCTGACCACGGTAATTGGCTGGCGCCGATTGCCGGCTAGCTGTCGGGCTGCGGAGGCGTGAACGCTTTCGCAGCAGCGGTAGACTCTTTTTTGGTATCCAGAGTCCGTTATGTCCTCATCCCCCAGCAAGATACTGATCATCGGTCCCGCCTGGATTGGCGACATGATGATGGCCCAGTCGCTGTTCAAGGTGATCAAGCAGCGCAAGCCCGAGACACAGATTGATGTCCTTGCTTCACCCTGGACTCTGCCGTTGCTGGCGCGTATGCCGGAAGTAGACAACACCATCGACATGCCGCTGGGGCACGGAAAGATTGAGTTGGGGGTGCGTTACCGGCTGGGCAAATTTCTCGCGCAAAACAGTTACCTGCAGGCGATCGTTCTACCCAATTCCTTCAAATCTGCTCTGATTCCCGCTTTCGCCGGTATTCCTCTGCGCACCGGCTGGCGCGGCGAGATGCGTTACGGTTTGCTTAACGATATCCGCCTGTTGGACAAGCGCCGTTATCCGTTGATGGTGCAACGCTACCTGGCATTGGGCTATCCCGCCCACGCCGCCCTGCCTGAGACCTTCCCCTATCCTGAGCTCTTAATTGATCCGGCACGCCAGCCACAATTACTCACAAAATTTGCATTGCGGCGCGACCGCCCGGTGTTGATACTCTGCCCCGGCGCGGAATATGGCCCTTCCAAGCGTTGGCCCGAGACCTACTACGCCCACGTCGCTGACCATAAAATCCGTCAGGGTTGGCAGGTGTGGCTGCTGGGGTCCGCCAAAGACAACAGTGTGACCGAAGCGATTCGCGATCAGTTGGACGAGGTACAGCAGGTGCATTGCTATAACCTGGCGGGTACAACGCAACTGGATGAGGCTATTGATCTGATGGCGATGGCCGATGCGGTGGTGAGCAATGATTCCGGTTTAATGCACATCGCTGCCGCCTTACGCAGACCCCTGGTGGTGATCTACGGCTCTACCTCGCCAGCGTTTACTCCACCATTGTCGGAGCACGTAAGGGTTGTTTCCATTGCTATCGAATGTTCTCCCTGTTTTGCGCGGGAATGCCCGAAACAACATCACCGCTGTCTCAAGGATTTATCGCCTTCCACCGTGCTGGAAGCCTTACAGGATGTCGCGCCCGCAACAGCAGTGGTGAAAAACCCGTGACCTATCAACGTGCAGGATCGCGATGTCAGATAACACCCATCACGTGCTGATTTTGCGCGACGAATTGCAAACCTTGTGGCAAGGCAAGGATGTCTTCGCTGAGGTGCAGCAATTGCGTGGCGAGGTGGCGCGTATGGCGCCGGGCCGACAAACCCTGCGCTTTGAGCTGAATGGCCAAGCCTATTATCGCAAACTACATACCGGTGTCGGTTGGGGCGAAATCTTCAAGAATCTGGTGCGTTTGCGGTTGCCGGTGATCGGTGCGCGCAATGAATGGCTGGCCCTGAACAAACTGGCCGAGCTTGATGTGCCCAGTCTTACACCGGTTGCTTACGGCGAACAGAACACGAATCCCGCGACCCGCTTATCGTTTATTGTCACCCGTGAATTGACTGGCACGGTCCAGCTTGATCACTATCTCCTGGAGCGTTTACAGGCGGGTGCGTTGGGCTTCGCAGAGAAGTTGGTGCTCTTGCAGCAGGTCGCAAAAACCGCGCGCACACTTCATGCTGGTGGCATCAATCATCGCGACTTTTATCTGTGCCATTTCTTGTTGGATTGTCGATCCATGGAGGCTTGGCGCCAGGGGCAAGGGGAGCCGGTGCTCTACCTCGTCGACCTGCACCGGGCTCAATTGCGTGCAAAGGTCCCGCGCCGCTGGCGGGTTAAAGATCTCGGTAGTTTGTATTTTTCGGGGATGGATCTCGGCGTCAGCCGCCGGGATATAGGCCGTTTTTTGCGGCTGTATTTTGGTGAATCCTTAAGGCACATCATTGAACAGCGCAACGTCTTATTGGACGAGATCGAACAGCGCGCACTGCGGTTATATGCGCGAGAGCAGCGACTGATGCAACGGCGAGGTAAAGATTGATGCGCCTTGGGTTTACCCTGTTTCACTACTTCCCTTATGGCGGCCTGGAACGAGACATGCTCGCGATGGCGCGCGCCTGCGCAACGCGCGGCCATCAGGTAAGGATTTATACCCAACGTTGGATCGGTGACCAACCGGATGATATCCCCGTGGTGATTCTGCCTGCCCGCGCCTTGACCAACCACGGCCGTGCTCGTGCCTTTGCGCAACAATTCCAGACATTGCGTGCGCAAGAAACGCTGGACCTGGTGATCGGTTTCAATAAAATGCCCGGTCTCGATGTTTATTACGCCGCCGATGTGTGTTTTGCGCAGAAGGCCTATGAAGAGCGCGGTTGGTGGTATCGGCTGAGCGGTCGAAGCCGGTATTACCTGGCGCTGGAGCGAGCGGTTTTTGCGCCGACCAGCAAGACCCACATACTCCTGATCTCTCCTGCGCAGGTTGCTCCGTTTCAGCGTTACTATCAAACGCCTGATGCACGGCTGCATTTGTTGCCTCCGGGCATCAAGCGCGACCGCGTCATGCCTGCCGACTATGTGGCGCAGCGTCAGCAATGGCGTGCGACGTTTGGCTTGGCGCCCGACACGTTTTTGATGTTGATGGTCGGCTCGGATTTTCGGCGCAAAGGCTTGGCGCGCAGTATTCACGCATTGGCAGCCTTGCCAGAAAATTTGCGGCAGCGGGCTCAGTTGTGGGTGGCGGGGGAGGATGATCCGACATCCTTTATTACCTTGGCGCAGACGCTGGGCGTGAGTAAACAGTTGAAGGTTCTGGGCGCACGCGATGACATTGCGCAACTCTTATGGTCTGCCGATGTCTTTTTGCATCCGGCCCATAGCGAAGCGGCCGGGGCTGTGTTGCTGGAGGCGATGGTGGCCGGCTTGCCGGTTATCACTACCGATGTCTGCGGCTACGCGCATTATGTGGCTCAACAGCAACAGGGGCGTGTGATAACGGCAGCCATGGCTGACCAGCAACTGGCTTCTGTTGTGGCCGACGTGGCGGCGTGCGATCCGCAACTATGGCGGCAGCGGGCGCGGGACTTTATCGACAGTAACGACATATTTTCAATGATGGATGACGCCGTGGATTTTATTGAACAATTGGGATCGGGCAAATCGGCACCGACGCAGGCGGGATGAGTTAGAGAATAACTATGCGACTACGCGCAATGAAATGGGCCCGCAGAGAAACTTTTTGTCTTGGCTGGGCGGCTATCGGGATCTATCTGTTTTTATCGGCTTTTTTCTGGGCCTCAGGGCCCGCGCCGTTACGCGCGGTGTTTTATCTATTTTTGCTACTGCCTTTTCTGTTGGTCTTGCCCTGGCGCAAATGGCGGACGGAAGAATACGGTGGCTATTTCACTATCTCGGCACTGGTCTTTGCTGCTTATTGTGTCCTGACGTCCCTCTGGGGCAGGGCATCGGATATCGATTTTTTCCTCAAACAGTGGTTGTTCCTGGCTTTCTGGTTGTGCGGTGTGGCTTGGCTTTTTTACCATCGTCCGGTCAATTTGCAACGACTTTACCTGGTTGTTATCTGCATCGGTGTAGTGTGTTCGCTGGTTACCGTTTATTTTTTCTACGCCTATAAAAACTATTCCATAGCGGCGCGTCTCTCGGGTTTCGGGCTGGCTGAAAACTCCACTATCGTAGCCCAGATTTTTGGCGTGGCTGCCTTGCTCGCTTACCTCAAATCCTTACAGGAAGAAAACTGGAAACTCTCCCCCGTATTTTTTATCGGCGCCATGATTTGTGCGCTGGTGATCCTGATGTCCC
>CAMPIG010000411.1 GCA_946886255.1 uncultured Cellvibrio sp.
GATTGGGGATCACTTAAAAAAAATAACATTTACCTTAACATCAAAGATAAAGAAACATTCATTAACTTTCGAATGAGGGCAGAAAGTATAAAAAATGCCTTCGTCTTTATTTAACAGCTATTACATTACCCAGGAGATAACTATGAAAATTTTTGCAGTTAACGGCAGCCCAAATCGTGAAGGAAACTCCGCTACATTAACACGCATCCTTCTCGATGCAGCGAAGGCTAAAGGTGCGCAAGTAGATTACGTCAATATCTATGACTATCGCATCACCGATGTGTGGGAAAATTATTTCGGTGATGCCTTATATAAGAAATTTGAAAAGGCTGACAATGATGATATGCCACTGCTTAAGGATAAAATGGCTGCCGCTGACATCATACTCCTGGCATCGCCTATCTACTGGTACCAGCTATCCGGTAAATTAAAAACCTTTGTCGACCGCTGGACTGACACCATCAATCCGGATTTCTCTTCCGACTTACGAGGCAAGGGCCTGGCCCTGGTCTCCACTCATACCGGCGTCAACGCCATCAATGCGTCAAATATTTTGCAGCTGGCAATGGACAGCACAGCAGAGTTTATGGGCATGCAGTGGTTGGGTGGCATTGATTGCTCGTCCAAGATGCCGTTCACATCCGGGCGCAATACTGGCCATGAAATCATTGCGGCTGACTTTGGTGAGAAACTCGCTCAAGGCCAAAATTTGCTGGGAGCACCGGTGTTCGGTTAACTCCCCTCTCCATCACTCAATCAGGATTAGGACAAATGCGTGTGCGGGTACATTTACCCGCCACCGTTTTTCTCGCGGATGAATCACTATGAATACGACACATAACACGCCCCACGAAACCGCAGATCTTATCTACCGAAATGCAACCATTTATACCGTGAATGCCGCATCTCCCTGGGCCGAAGCAATTGCCATCAGAGGCAGTAAGATCCTCGCTGTGGGCGACGGAGAAAGTATATTGGCATTTCAAGGTGAAACAACCAAAGTCATCAACCTTGATGGTGCGTTCGTAATGCCCGGCATCCATGATATGCACTGCCATCCTGATTGGGCCTTGGCCGCTGAATTCAGTTATTACCAGCATTGGCCCCAATTTCCTCAGTCCGTGACGGAAATGGAAGACAGATTGTTAGCATTAGACAAACAACTGCCCCTCGATGACTGGATTTATGCCGGCCCCATTAATCCCTTCGCCTTCCAACAGGAGGGGATCGGCATGGATTGCCATTGGCTCGATAAGCTACTACCTGACCGCAAGATTGCATTAATCGACGGTGGCCATCACACATTATTAACCAACTCTACAACCCTGGCCTTGGCAGGTATCACTGAAGACTCCCTGGATCCTTCCAATGGTTGCATTATCCGTTTTGAAGACGGAAAACCCAACGGCCTGTTTCAGGAAGGCGCCCAGACATTAATCAAGGCGGTGATGCCGGAAATCCCGGTTAAAGATTTTATGAAGATGTTTGCCAAGGGTGCAAAATTACTGCATGCCCAAGGTATTACGTCGGCGAAATTTCTCCATTTGAATACACCCCGACTGACGGCTCTGCGTGAGCTGGATCGGCAGCAGAATTTAAATTTAAAGATTGAAGCCAGCATAAGTTGGAAAGATGACGTGGTGTGCGTCCCGGATCGCTGGGAGCTTATGGCAGGAAAACGTTTCGAGTTTATGAGCGACCATATAAACGCGAACAGTGTGAAATTTTACCTGGACGGCATTCCCCCTAATCGCACCACATTTGAAAGATCCCAGTTCAACCTGGGAGGAAGCCTGCCGAGAATTAAAGGTAATAAATTTGAAGTACATGATCACCGCGATCATGATCATGCCACTATGGGCGAACACACTTCCTGTTGTTTAAGCGGCGGCTTCGGTGTGGTGAACTTCACCTTTGCCGAGTTGTGCGCCATGGTAGAGGATATGGACCGTCGTGGTATCCGGGTTGTTGCCCATGCTATCGGTGATCAGGCAGCCCATTGGTATGTGAGTGCTGTTGAACGCGCACGCAAACTTAACGGAAACCAGGGTCCGCGACATCAGATTGCACATAGCAATAGCATTCTCAACAAAGATATCAAACGCGCGCGCGATGCCAATATGATTATCGAGTTTTCACCACAAATGTGGTGGCCCAGCCAGATTACCGCGGCCCTGTGGCGCCTCTACGACAAAGAAAAAGCTGACCGTTACTGGCCTTTCCGTGAAGCAGAGGATGAAAATGCCTTCTATTGTTTTGGCAGCGATTGGCCAGTGCACGGACTGCAATGGTGGAATGCGATTGAAGCGATGGTAACTCGCAGAAATCCCAACAAGGATCCAGAGTTTGACTATCCCATGGGTGAAAACATGGGACTTTCCATTGAAGAGGCTATCCGGGCTCTCACTATCCGTGGTGCTTATGCAATGAATAATGAAGACCGAACAGGCTCACTGGAGGCAGGTAAAGACGCAGACTTCATTGTCTTGAACCACAACTTGCTTGAGATCAATGAAGACGATATCCACACTACGCGGGTATTGCGTACAGTATTTGAAGGCGCAGAAGTTTATAACCAAAGCGACAATCAAAACACTTTATAAGCCCGCACACGAGAGAGGAAATTCATCATCCTCTCTCGTTGAAAATGACCGCCTATGCCTAATCAATGCCGCAATTAAACTGATAGCTCAGTAAGACAACTGCTTAGCCCCGCGAAAGATTTCCACGCAACAATGAGAATATCTCATCCAGCCGTTGTGGCTCGGCAAAATAATTTCCCTGCATATGGTCGCAGCCACTTTGTACCAGCCACTCTTTTTGTTCAGTGTTTTCGACACCGTCAGCGATCACAATCTTGCCGAGATTCCGTGCCAGGGTAATCATCGCGGTGACCAGTCGGCGGTCGTTGCGGCTGCGTTGCAGCTCCGCCATAAAACGCGAATCGATCTTCACCGCCGTTATCGGTAAGCGTTGCAAATGCAAAAACGATGAGCTGCCCGTACCGAAATTACCCAGCGAAAAATTAATACCGAAGAATGACAATGGCCGCATACATAAACTGACCAGGTCGATGTTTTCCATAAACGAGGTCTCCGTCAATTCCAGTTCAATGTCGCCAGCCTGAATGCCCGTGTCGGAAAAGATCGTGGCGATCTCTTGCACCAGACGGTCGTCTTTGAACTGACGCACCGACAGGTTGATGGACATCACCAATTCCTCACCAAAAACGGAATGCAGTTTCTTCAGGTCGGTACATGCCTGACGAATGGCCCAATAGCCAATGGCCGTGATTAATCCTGTGTCTTCCGCAATTGCGACAAATTCATTTGCGCTGAGTATACCGCGCTCAGGGTGATCCCAACGCAACATAGATTCCAGTGCGATGATGCGCCCGGTGTTAACATCGATACGCGGTTGGTATTCGAGAAAGAATTGTTCTTTCTTGAGCGCTTTACGCAAATCCGATTCAAGGCGCAATTGGCGGCGCACATCCTGGTTCATGGCATCAGTGAAAAAACAGTAACTGCTACCGTCTTCCTGCTTGGCTTTATACATGGCGAGGTCGGCATTTTTTAGCAATGTGTCTGCATCGCGACCAGCCTGGGGATACATGGCGATGCCGATACTGCATCCCACCACCACTTCGTACCCACCGATCTGCGACGGGACGGAGATAGAGTCAATAACTTTTTGCGCGATGTGCGCAACGTCGGTATTGTTTTCAATATTTTGCAGCAGCAAAGTGAACTCATCGCCGCCCATACGCGCCACCGAATCGCTACGCCGCATGCAATTGCTCAGACGCTCTGCACAAATCCGGATAACCACATCGCCGGCGTCGTGGCCGAAATTATCGTTAACCTGTTTGAAGCCGTTGAGGTCGATAAACATCAAGGTAAAAAAGGTGTTGTCGCGTTCCGCCAAACGAATCGCATGCTCAAGGCGATCGCGAAATAAAATACGGTTGGGAATATCCGTCAACGGATCATAGTGGGCCAGCCGCGCGAGGTGTTGTTCTGTCAGTTTGCGTTCGATGGCGTAGCGCAGGGTGCGTTCAAGGAGTTCACAATCAATTTGACCTTTAATCAAATAGTCAGATGCGCCGGCACGGATGGCTTCGCGGTCGACTTCGGTTTCCATCTCGTCTGTCATGACGACGATAGGCGTTTGACAGGCTTGCACCCGCGCCGCGTTTAGCAGGTCGCGCGCACTGCTACCGCCCCAATAATAGTCGAGCAGTACGACATCGTAATCCTGGGAGAGAATTTTGGGTAAAGCAGCTTCCA
>CAMPIG010000412.1 GCA_946886255.1 uncultured Cellvibrio sp.
ATTCAAAGCAGGCTCTTTAGGGACAGATACGGTTGTCGCACGTTAACTTCCGGGACCGTCACAGAGGTCTGCCATGTGTATCTCCAGTGATAGAAGCGTTATTGTTATTCTTCCTCCGTAACAGCAAAAATACTGCTGGCAAAACCACGAGCGATAACAGTGGTGCGCTGATCATGCCGCCCAACATGGGAGCCGCAATACGCACCATAATTTCAGAGCCGGTTCCGCTGCCAAGAAAAAGGGGGAACAAGCCCGCAATAATAACTGCAACTGTCATTGCCTTTGGGCGGACCCGCAACAAGGCTCCCTCGGTGATAGCCTCATGAAGATCTTCACGAGTATTTTTTCCGGCATCCAAACGCTGCCGCCACGACTGTTTCAGGTACACCAGCATGATGACTCCAAACTCCGCTGCCACTCCGGCCAACGCAATAAAGCCAACGCCAGTAGCAACCGACAAGTTGTAACCCAGCAAGTACAAAAACCAGATACCACCGGTAAGTGCCAGTGGTAAAGCCAGCATGATGAGCAAGGCTTCGTCGATCCGTTTGAACGCCAGATAGAGCAGGATAAAAATCACCACCAGTGTCAGTGGAACCACCAGTTTTAACCGGTCATTAGCGCGTTTCATGTATTCATATTGGCCGGAATAAGTGATGCTCACCCCAGGGGTAGATGGAATCTTTTCGTCAATTGCTCGCTGCAAATCTGCCACCGTTGTCGCCAGGTCTCGCTCACCTACATTCACATAGACCCAGGTATTTGGCCGCGCATTTTCACTTTTAAGCATCGGTGGCCTCTGACTGATTGAAATCTTGGCCAGAGTTCCCAGCGTGACCTGTTCACCCAAAGGTGTGAGGACGGGCAATTCCTTTAGTGATTGTGGCGTGTCTCTCCAGTCGCGGGGATAACGCAGGTTAATGGGAAAACGCGCACGACCATCAATAACCTCGCCGATGTTGGCACCGCCAATCAAGTTGGCGACTACCGTGTGCATATCCTTCACGTTCATGCCATAACGCGCTGCTGCTGCACGATCAATGTCGACATTCAAATAGCGGCCACCAGTCTGGCGCTCAGCCAAGGCAGAGCTAACGCCGGGAACGGTTTTGGCCACAGTTTCAATCGCCATGGCGACCTCGTCGATTTGTACCAGATCGTTGCCGGCCACTTTCACACCAATAGGACTCTTTATCCCGGTGGCGAGCATATCAATGCGATTACGAATGGGGGGAATCCAGAAATTGGTGAGTCCCGGTACTCTTACCGCCCGGTCCAACTCATCAATGAGCTGTTCAGGTGTCATACCCTCGCGCCACTCATCGCGGGGTTTGAATTGAATGGTGGTTTCGAACATCTCCAATGGCGCCGGATCAGTAGCGGTGTCGGCCCGGCCGGCTTTACCGAACACTCGCGCCACTTCGGGAACACTTTTGATCATCCGGTCTGTTTTCTGCAGCAATTCGCTGGCCTGTTGCACCGTAAGGCCGGGCAGGGCACTGGGCATGTAGAGCAGATCACCCTCGTCCAGCGGAGGAAGGAATTCGCCTCCGAGCTTGTATAGCGGCCATGCTGCGCTGAGGAAAACCACCAATGCGATAATCAGCGTCGTCACCGGCTTCGCCAATACCCATGCCAATACCGGGTGATAACCTGCCATCAACCAGCGGTTCACTGGATTACGCTGTTCGCTGGGGATGACACCGCGAATCCAGTAGCCCATTAGAACCGGTACCAGTGTGATGGACAAACCGGCGGCCGCTGCCATGGCGTAGGTTTTGGTATAGGCAAGGGGACCGAATAAGCGTCCTTCCTGGGCTTGCAGCATAAAAACCGGAACGAAGGACACGGCGATGATCATGAGCGAGAAGAACAATGCGGGACCGACTTCCACGGTTGCTTTGATGATTAATGACCAGCGCTTTTCACTATCGAGTGTCTGGTGCGGGTGCTCATGTTGCCAGCGTTCCAGATGCTTGTGGGCGTTTTCAATCATGACGATGGCGCCGTCGACCATGGCGCCGATGGCGATGGCAATACCGCCGAGCGACATGATATTGGCGTTGATGTCTTGCAGGCGCATCACGATAAAAGCGGTCAGCACCGCCAGCGGCAAGGTGACGATAGCCACCATGGACGAACGCAGATGCCAGAGAAACAGAGCGCACACCAAGGCAATAACGACAAATTCCTCGACCAGTTTACGGGTGAGATTGCTTACCGCCCGATCAATCAGCTGGCTGCGATCGTAGGTCGTCACTATCTCAACACCGGTCGGCAAGCTCTTGCGCAATTGATTGAGTTTTCTCTCGATATTGTCGATTGCCGCTCTGGCATTACCACCGGATCGGAGGATGACCACACCACCAACCACTTCGCCCTGGCCATCCAGCTCCGCCACACCACGCCGCATCTCTGGCCCTATTTGCACGCGCGCGACATCACCCAGTGTCACCGGAATGCCACCGCTTTGCGTCAGCGGGATCGTGCGAAAATCATCTAATGTGTTGAGATAGCCACCGGCCCGCACCATATATTCCGCATCGCCCAAAGTCATCACTGCGCCGCCCGTCTCCTGGTTAGCGGACTCAATGGCCGCAATAACCTGCTGATGGGTAATACCTGACGCTGCCAATCGCACCGGATCAACCACCACCTGAAATTGCCTGACCATGCCGCCGATCGTCGCGACCTCGGCCACGTCAGTTAAGGGCGCTAGCTCGTAGCGTATAAACCAATCCTGCAGGGCTCGCAGTTGCGAAAGGTCATGCCGACCGGTGCGATCCAGAAGCGCATA
Organism: uncultured Cellvibrio sp.; assembly: GCA_946886255.1. Next base: position 2,798 of record CAMPIG010000412.1, read on the forward strand.
TTGATAGATCCAGCCCACACCGGTGGCGTCCGGTCCCAATGCCGGTCGCGCGGTGGACGGCAGTTGCGTCTGCAATTGACTCAGATATTCCAGAACACGCGAGCGAGCCCAATACAGATCGGTGCCATCTTTAAAAAGCACATAGACATAACTGTCGCCGAACATGGAGTAGCCGCGCACGGTGGTAGCGCCGGGAACGGACAGCATCTTGCTGGCAATCGGGTAGGTGATCTGGTCCTCCGCAATCTGCGGCGCCTGACCTGGGTAACTCGTTCGGACGATGACCTGCACGTCGGACAGGTCGGGCAGGGCGTCGATGGGTGTGTTGCGCACTGCCCAAAGTCCGAGGCCCAGCAGCATCAAGGTGCCCAGCAACACGAGAAAACGATTGTGAACCGACCAATGAATCAGCCCGGCAATCATGGTTGCACCTCCCGCGGCAGCCTTTTCAGATCTTCCACCAGGAGACCCGCTTCGGTCTCACGCACGCTCACGCGTACCTGATCGCCTACCTTGAGGTCCGCTGCGAGTTGAGGCGTGGCCAAACGAAAAGACATGGTCATGCCCGGCATGGATAAATTTTTAAAAGGGCCGTGTTTCAATCGAACTTTTTCGGAGGAAATAGCCAGAATTTCCCCAACAGCTTGATGCAATTCTGGTGCGGCATGTCCGGAATGCTCATGTTTGCTCTGTTCGGTACGTGGCTGGGCAGTAATACCGAGCAGGCTTGCCTCCGAGTCCAGCAGAAACTGGCCGCTTGCAACCACCTTCTGGCCTGCACCGAGACCAGACTCCACAATGGTCATAGTGCCAACCTCACGTCCCACCGAAATCTCTTGAGGTGTGAATTGCCCCTCTTCCTTGGCCAGCATGACGAGCGCGCGCTTGCCGGTATAAATCACCGCTTCGGTAGGGATGGCCAACGCATGTTGCCCCGAATCTGATTCCCAGGTGACGCGTCCGGTCAATCCCGCAAAGAGATGTCCGCCAGGGTTCGGTACGACAGCTCTGGCGGTCACGGTTCGGGTGGCAGCATTGAGCATGGGCAACAGCGCTTCAAAGTGTCCTTCAATGGCTGGCAGCGCTGCGTTAGCCGGATGAAATACCATGGTGTGGCCCTGTTGGATGTCGTCGGCCTGTGCCTCCGGAATGGCAGTCTCTAACCACAGGGTTTCGGTGCCAATGATCCGCGCCAGCGTTTGCCCGGACGACAAGGTCATGCCGGGTCGAACATCCATAGCTTCGATAACGCCATCAATGGGCGCGCATAGCGTCCAGTGGGTTTCCACCGCTCCGCTGCGTTCCACCCGCTTGATCACCTCGTTCGGCATTCCAAGTAATATTAATCGCTGACGGGCGGCATCCTGCAACTCCGTAGCACCGGCAACCGCCAATAACTCGTATTGTGCGCTGAGCCAATCCGGCATCAACAGCTCGACCTGTGGCTGTACCCGTTTTAATTTATCGCCGACTGACTATGGCC
>CAMPIG010000413.1 GCA_946886255.1 uncultured Cellvibrio sp.
GATGCCCAGGTCAGGGAATATTCTCCCGCGATAATATCTTCAAGCAGACCTTGCGTCAGGACGTAGTCGTCTTCGTCATCCTCCACGAGTAACAACTTCATACCTTGTGTGATAAGACCCTGACTCATTGACAATACCAACGCGCTCTGCGATTTCAGTAAATGGGATTGAATGCCTGTGCGTTGCAATAGGCGGTAAGTTTTTTCATAAATTCCACCATGGCGCAAAAGGTGACGGGCTTGGTCTGGTAAAACGCGGCCCCCAAATCATGGCTGTATTGCAGGTCTTCCTGCGAGTTTGATGTCGTTAATATGACGACGGGAATCTTTAATAAATCCGGATCGGCTTTTAATTCGGCTAATACCTCCCGACCATCTTTGCGGGGCATGTTCAGGTCCAGCAAAATCAGGCCGGGCACGGGCGCCGGTTGCTCTTTATAGCTGCCTTCGCCGCGCAGGTACTCCATCAATTCGACGCCGTCCTTAACAAAATGCATGTCATAGGTTTCTTTGCTTTCCAACAATGCTTCATACACGAGCAGCCGATCGTCCTCGTCATCATCAGCCATTAATACGACAAAGGGTTTGTTACCTGAGAGCATGATGTGTTCCTGTGCTGGTATAGAGTTGTGCTGTATTTTCCTGTCGCAAGGGGAGCCTGACGATGAATGTTGCACTTTTGCCGGGGACGCTACTGGCCTGAATTCTACCGTGGTGATGTTCAACTATACGGCGGCAAATGGATAAGCCAATTCCCGTGCCGGGATATTCGTCTTTTCCATGCAACCGTTGAAAAGGCGTGAAGATGCGATCAATGAATTTCTCGTCAAAACCGATCCCATTGTCGGTAACCTGCATTTCAAACCAGCCGGCGTCAGTCGCGTCTTCTTCGGGCAGTATGATGCGGGTCAGGATATTGATAACCGGTTTTCTGTCGGAGGGAACAAATTTTATCGCATTGCCTACCAGGTTTTGTAGCAATTGACGCATCTGGGTAGGATCGGCTTCAATGGTGGGCAGGGGGTCAGCATTGACCTCGGCACCTTTGGCTTCAATGGTGACATACAAATCTTCGAGAACATCTTCCAGGATCTCCTGCAGAGCAACCTGTTCAAATTTTTTGGCCTGACTGGAAATTCTGGAGAAGGTCAGCAAATCTTCAATCAGGCGCGACATGCGCGCGGCGGCGACTTGCATGCGGCGAATATAATCTGTGCCTTCGCCCAATTGTGCTGAATACTTCTGCTCCAGACGATCACCAAAAGAGCGAATCTTGCGCAGTGGTTCCTGTAAATCATGGGAAGCGACAAAGGCAAAATCCTGCAGTTCACGGTTGCTGCGCTGCAGCTCAACCGCATAACGCTCTAGTGCGAGGGTGCGGTCCGCCACCAAGGCCTCAAGCTTTTCTGCATCTTCGCGCTGCTTCTTTAAAGCTCTCCCAACTAACACAAAAATAATGCCCGCCAGAATTAAGCCGAGGACGGTGGCGAATATCTGGGTGATGATGACTTGTTGTTGAACCTGGTTAGCTTCGGCTCGTTGTTGTTTAAGTCGGTCATAGGCGGTTTGTTGTAATTCGCTGACCAGTGAACGGATTTGTCGCATGAGCGAGTTGCCTTCATCGGTCAAAAACAATTTTAATGCAGCGCCCTCTTTATGTTGTTTGCGCAGCTGAATGGTCTTTTCCATTTCCTGGAGCTTGGCTTGCGTCAACTGGATGAGGGTAAAAATACGCGGGCGTTGTGTCGCCAGATTTGCTTCCAGTTCCAATAATTGATTCAGGTGTACATTGATTTTTTTGATGGCGATGTCATAGGGCTCCAGGTAGGAATCTTCACCTGAAATTAAAAAGCCTCGTTCACCGGTCTCTGCATCCTGGATGGCTGAAAAAGTATCTTTGATGATGTTAAGCGTGTTGAGGGTCTTATGAACTTTATCTTCATTAGTAATGAGTGTCAGTATGGCATGATAGGAAATTACGCCATTGGTTAATAGCAGCGCCAGCATCAGACAAAAACTGGCAAGCCAACTGTAACTTGGAAAAATTATACGCGATGAAAAAAGCGCCATTCAATTACCTGATCTCTAAGTCGGCGGGCTTAACTCATTAAGTAGCGCTGCACAACGTTTACATTCTTGAAGGATACGTTCGAGACTCATCAGAATGTCATTGGGGTCCTGTTGTTTTTGAAGCTGTAACCGTGCGAGTTCGGCATTGACTGAAATGGTATTCAGAGGATTGCGCAGTTGATGAGCTATGTATGCAAGCTGGTCTTGGGGGGTATTCATCGTTCAACCTCGTCCTGCAATTGCTTTTCATAGTTATTTAAGCGGTTATAAAGTGTTTTGAGGCTGACGCCCAGCATCTCTGCTGCTCGGGGTTTATCGCCATCAACTTGTTCAAGGGTCAAAGTAATCAGTTCGCGCTCTACTTCTTCAATAGTCTTGCCGGGAATTAATCCCTGGGTCTTTTTGCGCTCGCGCGCAAAAGGCGAGGCGAGTTCAGTAGGGAGAATTAATTCATTGCTCTCCGGGTCGCTCATGATGAACGCGCGGTGGATAGCATGGCGCAGTTCACGCACGTTTCCAGGCCAATCGTACTGGGTTAGTCGGTGCAGGGACTCCCGGCTTAAAGACAGATTGCAATCGTTTTGCAAATTCAAGTCATGAAGAAATGATTTGGCGAGTAACTCAATATCACCCGGTCTTTCGCGTAACGGGGGGATGGCAATGGGGAAGACTGCAAGACGGAAATAAATGTCTTCACGCAGACATTCTTCCTCAGCCAGTTGCTCGGTGGTGCGGTTGGTTGCCGATATCACCCGGCAATTGACAGCAATTTCCTGGGCACCGCCTAAACGCGTCACCTTTTGCGTCTCTAGAACGCGCAACAGATTGGGTTGCATATCAATCGGCATTTCGGTGATTTCATCAAGAAATAAAGAGCCGCCGTCTGCCTGTTCAAATAAGCCTTGCTTACGAGCGATGGCGCCAGTGAAAGCGCCTTTTTCATGCCCGAATAGTTCGCTGCCAATCAATTCGCGTGATGCCGCGCCGCAATTCCATGCGACAAACGCACCGGTGCATTCGGTTGCATGATGAATAGCATTGGCCACCAGTTCCTTACCGACGCCGCTTTCACCCTGCAGCAAAACATTAGCCTTGGTGGCGGCTACCCGCTTGATCATTTGATACAACTTATGCATTGCGGGGGATTCCCCGATTAACACATTAAAATGTTTTTCGACCTGGCTACCAGATGTGCTCTTATTTTCAATCCGACCGGTGAGGGCTTGCAGCTGTTCGAGATCAATAGGCTTGATCAGATAGCTGATATTTGGGCCCATGACTTTTTTAACCAGGGATTTAACCGCAGAGTTGCCGGTAATAATGGTAATGTGGGTGGGTCGTTGGCTTTCCGGAATATTTTCGAGTACCTGAAAGCCGCTGCCATCGGGCAGCATCAGGTCGAGCAACAGAATGTCAAAGCGCTGCTTGGATAAAGCGACTCCAGCCTCTGCGAGATTGTCAGCAACGGTAACATCGTGCCCCATCATATTGAGCAATTCACCCGTTGCCTGGGTGAAGTTTTTATCATCATCTACTAACAAAATTAGTGCCACAGGGTTTCCCTTATTACAGATGATTAAGCTATTGACTATAACAATTAAGATCTAGGGTGACTAGGCGCTGGATTATGCGTATATCACAGAATACTAGGGTTTGACTAAAAAAACGTCAGTTTTGTAAAAATGACATCCTATCTTGGCAATATTTCCAATAAAAGGTGGCCATTTATTTCGCCGTTCTTGTTCCAGGTTCATGAAGTTGCGATGGATACTGTGGATTATGGGTATTATCGACTAAATTCCAAGTCTGGCATATGGCTTGCTACTAATAATAACGACGCCATCCCCTTACTCATTGGGAATTTCCAAGCGCGTTAATAAACGACTTATATTATGAACAGGAGCATTCAATGAGCACTTTTGTGAAATTTATTATGGCAATGTCGCTGGCAGGTTTTTTGATCGGCTGTGAACAAGGACCAGCAGAAGACGCTGGGGAAAATATAGATGAAGCCGTTGAAGAAGTTCAGGACGAAGTTGACGATGCGACCTAATCGCAAACGCACTTAAATTTATGATCTGTAAAATTCGGCCAAGAGAAATTCTCTTGGCCGAATTTGTTTTGGGAGAAAGAAAATTAAAAATAATAACTGTAAAAACTACCAGAAATTGTAATAACTATTCTGTTTCCGCTGATCCCACC
>CAMPIG010000414.1 GCA_946886255.1 uncultured Cellvibrio sp.
AATAGCCTGTGATGGTAGGCGAACAGATTTCAGCTATATTCAGAGGTAGCATATTCAACGATACGCTAAACCGACAGCCGGTGAGCAGGTTAAAAAGACAGCGGCTACAGATCAGGACATTAAAATGCTGTACAGGCTTTGTTCAAAACACCCCCCTGTTTTGCCCGAACCCCTAACCGATTGCCATGGCCGGAATGAATGACTGCTGACGCTCGACTCCAGACACTGCTTGAACGCCTCAATGTGCCGCCCCAGGATTTGGCGGCCTTGACGTTTTGCGCCGGCAGCAAAGACCAGCAAATGCGGGAATGGATACGCGGCTTGCCATTAACGCGCATCAACCATGTCAGCGCGCTGTTGTATAAGGCCATACCCGAAATCGGTCGATTAAAAACCGGCAGCGAGATGCGCCTTGCGATTCTCGAAACACTCCGCCCCGCTGTGCAGCAGTGCATCCTTGGCTTGTCGCAGCATTTTCTCAACCAGCCCCTGATTTTGCCGGAGGCCGCACGCAAGACAGCCACGGTTGCACAAGCGTTACAAAAGCATATGAGCAATGCTTACCTCGTGGCGGTGCGCGATTTGTGCCTGGAGGGAAGACACGATCAAGACAAAAATGAAGCATCCCGCACGCGTCAGGCGCAAGCCGTCCACCGCGCGCTGACTGGCCTGGGATTGCTCTTACTGCGCAGTTACCAACTTTATATTCCCATCGCCGGGCAACTCTGGACCGAGATTCATACCTTGTATGAAATTGCGGAAGCGCTGGAACTGACTGAATATCCCGTCGATGACCCATTAGCGCACCACCAGCATATCAAGAGCATTAGCCAGGCGTATTTGCGCCTGATGTTACTGGCCTGCGCGAAGCCTAACCAGATGCGGCAGGACGAAGTACTGGCTACCTATAACGCATTGGAAACCCTGTGCTCGCTGGGGAAATTACTGCCGCACAATCCGGCGCAGAAAGATAATCTGTTCGCTATCCAACTCGCCGGTGACCGGCCACCGCAATATAAATCGCGCTTACCGAATAACACTGATGGTGAAATCCGCGAACTCAACACCGCGCAATTAGCGCGAACCCTGCAAGAACAGACCAAGCAAGGTCAGGCGAACGAAGGCAGCCTGCGCAACGATCTGAACCTGTCGCCCGCACTGACGGAACACTTGCTTCAGGCGTGGAATATCCTCGCGCAACGCAGCTTTGAACGGCAGGAAACCAGCGGTTTTATTGAAGTTACCGTGGGCCTGACCAATCTGCATTTCCACGTAGCTGGCAAACAGCCGTTTAATCTTTTTCTTAATCAAACAGCCAATGTCCATGGCGATGAAAATGCCGAAGCCATCTTTCAAAAGCGCGGTATCCAATTAAAGCCTACCAAAACGACCGATGGTGATCCCTGGGGCGATGCCTTCGACGTGGCTGGCACTGCACTAGCCGGCAAGCATCTGCCTACACTGAATATTGAAGGCACCATTCGCAAACAGCAGCAGCAGGATTACCAGGGCAAACACCCGGTGTACAAAATCCCGCTGGTGGATGTCAGCCCCGGCGGTTATTGCCTGGAGTGGCAGGATGAGATTCCCAACCAGGTCAAAGCGGGCGAGCTGTTGGGTATACGCGACGAGGGGCGGCAAAAGTGGAGCGTGGGCGTAGTGCGCTGGGTACAGCAAACCAAGGGGGCGACCCAATTAGGTATTCAGATACTGGCCCCTCAGGCAACGCCTTTGGGTGTGGCTATCGTGCATAAAACCGGCGGGTTTTCCGAATACCTCCGCGCCTTGCAACTTCCGGCCTTGAAGGCGATCAACCAGCCGGTCACTTTATTAACCAACTCCGTGTCGTTTCGCGAATACAGTAAGGTCCGCCTGTTTCATCCGCCGTCGCCGCAAGAGGAAGAGCATCGCGAAGCCTCCGTGCAATTAACCCGACGCGTCTTCGCTACCGGCGCCTTCAGCCAGTTCACCTATCGCGAACTGGTGGCCGCCAAACTGGATGCTAGCGAATCGAAAGATGACTTTGATTCTGTGTGGCAAAAGAACTGAGAATGCTGGAAAAAGCAACGACATAAGACGAAATGTTATAGTCATGTCGCACAATTCAACCGACCGCATTGAGGCGACAGACTATTTGGGTAATATACGCAGCTAGCCTAGACTCTGAGTAGATGGATCCTGCTTGCAAGACTTTCCCGATAGCTGGTGTAGAAGTCACACCAAGTGGCCAAATGGCACAGACAAAGAGCGCAGTAACGCCTTATGAATGCAAATGACACTATCCGCCTCCTGATTCTGAATAATTCTCGCGCAGAAGCGGAACGTCTGATCAGTATGCTTCACAACGCCGGCCGGCCCAGCCGCGCACAGCATGTCGAGAGCGAGGAAGCGCTCGTCAAACTCCTCGAAGAGCAAACCTGGGATTTAGTGATTGCTCACGACCAAACCACCAATGTCACCCCGCAAACCGCCATCAAACATATCCGCCGCCTGAACAAAGATGTACCCGTTATCCTGCAAAACGATGACGAATTCCTCGCGGTGATTGAAGGCATGAAGCTGGGTGCCGCCGACGTGGTGCGCCTCGACGATGACCAGCATTTATTGCTGGTCATGCAGCGGGAGCTGAATAACCGCGAAGAGCGGCAGGCCAAACGCCTGTCCGACCGCCGCTTCCGTGAAGCGGAACGACGCAGCCAGCAGTTGCTCGACAGCTCCCGCGATGCAATTGCCTATGTTCAGGATGGTTTGTACCTGTATGCCAACCAATCCTTTGCCGAATTGTTTGGCTATGAAGATAAAGATGATATTGATTGCATGCCGATCATGGATATGGTGGATGATAAAGATCAGGACACGCTGAAAACCTTCCTGAAGGATTTTACCTTCAAAGGGCTTGATGCTGAATCTACCAAGCTGGCGTTTCGCGGTTTGAAACAGGACGGCACCGCCGCCCCGATCAGCCTGGAAGTGTCCCACGTTACTTACGACGAAGAGCCCTGCATCCAATTCCTCGCACGTGCCAACCGGGTTGATCTCAATAACGATGTACTGGAAGCGCAGATCAAACAGATCAAGTGGCAGGATGTGGTAACTGGCTTGTATAACCGTCAATACATGATTGACCACCTCGAAAAAATCATCGACAACGTCAGCGAAAAAGACAACATGAGCTTGTTGTACATCGACATCGATAATTTTATTGAGCGCGCGCAATCGACTCTGGGTGTGGCGGCGGCGGATATGGCCTTAAGTGACCTGGCATCTCTGCTACGTGAAAAAAATAACACCACCGATATCATCGCCCGCTTCGGCGATACCGCGTTTACGGTGCTGGTGCCCAACATCCGCGCCGACGCGGCTGTGAATCGCGCTAGACAGTTATGCAAGGCTATTGAAGAACACATCATTGATATCGACAACAAGACCTTGCAGCTCACGGCCAGCATCGGTGTGTCCCTGATCAACGACAACACTACCAATGCCAACAAGGTTATTGAGCAAGCGATCCACGCCATGGAAAAAGTGCGCAGTGCCAACGGCAACAGCGCACAATTGTTTGAACCGGAAATGTCGGCGGACGAACGTGACCAGAAAAACATTGCCTCTGATCTGCAACATGCACTGGACAACGATCGCTTCCGGTTGCTGTTCCAACCGATCATCAGCCTGCGTGGTTCCGAGGAAGAATATTACGAAGTCTATCTGCGGATGCTCAACGATAATAACGAAGAAATTTCCCCCAGCCGTTTTATTGAAACCGCGTCATCGATCGGTGCCAGCATAAAGATTGATCGCTGGGTGATCCTCGAATCCATCAAGATGCTGTCGCAGCATCGCGCCAAAGGCAATAAAACCAAATTAATTTTGAATTTAAGCAAGGATTCACTGTGCGATGAATCGCTGGTTCCCTGGTTGGGAGTCGCCTTCAAGGCGGCGAAGCTGTCGAGCGATGCCATCGTGTTCCAGGCTAACGAAGTGGATGTAACCAATCATCTCAACGCGGCCAAGGCGTTTGCTGAAGGCTTGCAGAAATTGAAAACGGTGATGTCAATCAGCAACTTCGGTTGCTCATTGAATCCGTTTAATACGCTTAAGCACGTACCGGCCAGCATCATCAAGATCGACGGCTCGTTTACCCTGGATATTCAGAATAATAAGGAAAGCCCGGAAACGCTGATTCATTTAATTGAACAGTTACATGGCGAAAATAAAATCACCATCGTGCCCTTCGTGGAAAATGCGAGTGTGCTAT
>CAMPIG010000415.1 GCA_946886255.1 uncultured Cellvibrio sp.
ATATCGCCCTTGCGAAAATAGGCTTCGGCGAGATTGGGATAAGTAGGATGACGCGTAGTCAGCTGGGTCAGCATCTTCAGCGCCTCTTCCTGATCGCCTTCCATATCGTAGGCTTTCGCCAATTGATACAGCACTTCAGCGTTATCAGGTGAATCCGGATATTTGTCCAGGATATTGCGGTAGGCCTTAATAGCATCCACATAATAGCTTTGGCGCTGCGCCTGCTGATTCTGATCGTATACGCCTTCCATCATGTAGACATCGGCAATACGCCGTTCAATCTGCTCTTTGAGTTGCTTGTCCTCAAATAAATCCAGCAGTTCCTTGTATTCCGCCCTGACCTCCTGGTGATTGAGTTTCTGGAATTCAATCTCCTCTTCTTTTTCTTTGGGAGTGTATTTCAAGGCACCCAAGGTGTTGCTTTTATTGGAAGCGCAACCGAGCGATAGAACCAGTACCCCTACTAAAGGTATCCAGGCTTTCATCGTCTTCATTATTCATCCCCCTGTGCATCAGCACCAACATCTTCTTGTACTGTGGATTTAGCTTTTTCAAGCGACAGCAGTGTCATATCGTACAAACGGGCTTTGGCCAGCTTGGATTGCGCTGCGTAATAGCGCATACGTTCTTCGTGTTTATCCAGCTCCACCTTGACGAGACCGCGCATGATAGTTTCAAAGCTTTGAACAAACTTTTCTGTTTCAGCCAGTTGCCGCTCAATTTCGCGGTGCTTTTCGGCAACCATTTTTTTGTAGTACGCAGGTTGTTCGTAGGGTCTTTTGTAATCCTTGAGCTTGGCTACCTTGCCATCCAGCAACTTCAATTCACGCTCGGTGGTTTCGATCAACGCTTTAAGGCGATCCTGATCTTCTTCATTCAGAGCCAACGAATGCAAACGCAACTCAGTGTTCTGATCAGAAAATTGCTCGTTTAATTCAGCACTAGTCTTAACCAGTTGTAACACCGAATCATCAAAGTTTTTCTTTTTATTGGCATTATCAAGAATCAACAGATGTTCATTCGCCTGGATGGACCAATACTTAAGGTTTTCTTCAATCGCGTAAAGATCCGCCAGCTCACGCAGGGTCTCGTGGAACGGGTGGCTGGCCATCAAGTCAATCAAAAACGGGGTGAGCTTCTGGTAATCAACGGATGGACGGGTGCTATACCAATCACTGTCATCCATCATGGCATCCAGGTTTTTGATAAACTCACGCGGCACGTCCTGCTTTTCAATAACCCGGCGCGCTTCCGCAATCATTTCAACACCCTCATGAAATTCTTTTTCGGCGATGAGATTACGTTTAAGCGCCTTGCGCGGAGCACCCTCTTGCTCATAGACGTGAGCCAATAACACCTTGGCTTCCTGCACTTCCGGTATGGCAATAGAGCGCTCATTCAACAGCTCAAGCGCAGGAATTGCTTGCTGGTATTGTTTCAGATTGATGGCAGCCCAGGCGTAAGACAAAAGCGCGCGATTGGAATACAGACCGGTGGTGCGGATATCTTTCAGGTAAAGCCAGGCCTGCATTAAATTGCCGTGTTGCAAAGCCAATTCCGCCAGACCATGCCGAGCGCGGTCAGATAATAAAGAGAGTTCTTCACTCACCCCGGCGTAGTTCGTCACTGCCTCAAGATTAGCCACTGCGGATTCCAACTTGTTATCCTTCAATTGCAGGATAGCCATGTTGAATAATAAATAAGGGTAATAAGGATTCTCTTTGGAGACCGCTTTGAATTTATTTTCAGTGTCACCGAGGTGATTGCCTTCGTGATTCAACAAGGTAGCAAGGTAATGGTAATCCGTATGCAGATCGTCAGGCATCTTGCCGCGAATTTGTGCCAGGGATTCGCGCGCATTTTGCGCATCAGATTTACTGTAAAACAGCTTGGCCAGATAAAACCATGCGCGGTTTTTCACTTCTTCCGATGCAGAAGAATCCAGCAAGGTATCAAACATGCGTTTTGCTTCATCGGCCATGCCATATGACAGCATCATGCCGCCTTTCAGCACCTGCCCGCGCGGGCTCTTAGCCGTGGCATTATTGATAGCCTGCGCATATTCCTGCTCAATCAAGGCCGAAAAATAATCCTGCTGGAAATAATCAAACAAGATCACGCCATACTCCAGATCCGTGGTGGACTTGTTAACGGAGATAGCGGCAAAGACAGGCTGGGTTACTACAAACAACGCTACAGACAACACCAGACACAACATCAACCTGGCCGCAGCGAAAAGCTGTTGCATCGGTCTGTTGACAAGAGTTACTACAACCTTATGTAACATGTGATTACCACTGTTTGATTCCAAAGACTGGTTCTTGTGTAACGCTGTCGTCACTGATGGCGACTTCCAGATATTCCCCAGCCGGACCTTTCTCAAAATCAATGGTCGACGCGCGCTTGTACGCACGCCCATTTGGTCCTACACCGGTAAAGAATATCGTTGCCGTATGCTGACCTTCATTCAAATTCGTAATATAAAATTTGTGGATGCCGCCACGAATCAACGCCTGGCGTTGCTTTTCGGAGTAGAGATGCGTAGCGACCAACTTACCATCCAGTTTGAGTTTGATGCTCTCCAACGAAAAGAACTGACCGGAACTCATGGAGACAAAAACGGAATATTTGGTGCTGGAAGGAAAGAGTAATTTTTCCTCCATCAACCGCAAATCCTTATTAAGATCAATAACCTGCTGCTTCAGTTGTTGAATATTTTTGGAAACCCGGTTCACCTCAATACTCGCATCCTGCGTGGCTGCGGAGTCATTCTCGCTCGTGGTATCTGTCTTTTTTCCTGCCGTAGTCGTGGTCCACTTGGGATCGGCAGGCTGCTCGGCGGCGAGCAACGGCAGGGACATAAACAGCAACAAGGCCATCAAGCAGCCCGTCGACATTCTTCTTACCAGATATTTATTGGCCATAAGTCATTTACCCATTTCATCCGCTACACACACCAGGGTTTGGCACCAAATATCCAATATACGAGATAAAACAGATCAGACCCGGAGATTTTTTTAAAACTCGAACGCCAGTCACACTTGGTGTTTTGATTTTATGAACTAATCACCAAAAACCTGGTCGCCGCGATTTCGCAGTTGACGAAAAAATACACGCAGGGAAAATAAAATTCGTTGGCAGGAAAACGACAAAACCGGGATACACGTCGCCCCCAAAGTCTTAACCAGATCAAACCACTTCTGTGATGCAGAACAACAAACACCAACCTTGGCAAGGCACTTTACAGCAGCCGACAGACAGCAGGAAATATTTAGCGAATGCACTCCGCCAAACCTTATCAAATTGAAAAAACTTGGCGTAATTATGTGTCAATTCTGCGATCCAACTAACACGAACAGGTTGTTCATTTGGGTGCAAATTCAGGTATAGTTGTCGGCAACATTGGATTTGCATCCCGCTGTGACACAGTGCGGCCGACGCTAACTTACTGCACATCCAGCCTCTATTTCATCATTACCCGCGAGAAAAAGAAGATGTCACGCTCCTTTAAGATTCTGGCTTGTCTTTTGAGCTTGGGGACTGCCGCTCACACCTACGGCAACGACGACAATCAACCCGTTACGGTCATAGATCCAGACAAGAACATGCCCAACATCCAGGCTGCGGCCATTGATACCGAAAAATTTGAATTGGGTGCTTATGTTGGCCTTTTGTCGGTCGAAGACTTCAACACCAACCCGGTAACCGGCATTTCCTTTACCTACCATATCAACCGTAAATTTATTGCCCAGGCAAACTACGGTGTATCGACAGTCGGCAAAGCCGCGTTTGAAGAAGTAGCTGGTGGTAATTTTCTGGCCGACGGTGATTATGATTTTGAATACGTCAACCTGCTTGCTGGATACAACCTGCTGGACGGCCGTTCCTTCCTGGGCAAACGCCACAAATTTAACTCCGCCATCTACCTGTTAGCCGGCGTTGCCGACGTGAGCTTTGCCGCTAACGACAAAACCGGCATGGTGATTGGTGCAAGTTATCGCGCGGTCGTGACCGACTGGATGACAATCAACCTGGACCTGCGCGACACCATCGTTGACCGGGAATTTTTGGGTGATAATAAGAAAACCAACAACACCGAAATGTTGATTGGTGTAAATGCGTTATTCTGATAAGAAAAAGATTTAACTTCTGACGTATTGCACCAAGCGAGCTTGGCGTTAGGCGTTTGTTTCGAAACCCTCAAGTCAGGGATGACTTGAGGGAGCTACAAGGATGATT